>CAXVWN010000221.1:0-3794 GCA_964263725.1 Spirosoma sp. | reverse complement strand
CACTCGCCCGGCTTGCGGCTTGGGTTTACCAGCGGAATCGCCTGTTTGTAAATCGACCCGACCATACCGTCCACATACGTTGGGTTGTTGTAGTTATCGAGTACTTGTAACTCGTAACGGCCTTGTAAAAAGACGCCACTATTACCACGCCCCTGGCTATTACCTTCTACTTTCTCGGGAGTTTTGAACTCAAGGTGAAGCTGAAAATCGTTAAACTCCTTTTTTGAGCGAGCGGAGAAACCTTTGGTCGAATACATAATGCCATCGGTTACCGGCCATTTCAGCGGTCCTTCATTGACTTTTTCCCAGTTGGCAGGCGAATAGCCTTTAATAGCGACCCATTCGTCAGTGTTTTTACCGTCGAAGAGAATAACCGCGTCAGACGGGGGCGTCGTGCCACTGGTGTTGGCCGAAACGGTGCCCGGCGTTATAATGGGGGGAACGGGCTCCCAAATTTCGGTAGATTGGGGAGTTTGCTTGGTCGGCTCAACTTGAGCCATAGCCGGATTTGTAAGTGCGAGACTAACAATACCGACGCAGACAGCTAGCGTTACGTGTACGTTTTTCATGGAAAATTATTCGGGTTAATGCATTCGCATATAAAACGTTCAAAGATAGGGTAAATGTCAATTAGCAGTCTTTTCCGTGGAAAAAATGTAACTTTCGACCTTCAAAATTCCTTTCTTAGCAATATGGTAACCCCAACCATTTCAGCCCGTTTTTCCTGGCTATTGGGCGTTGGCTGGGCCGTTGGAGTTAGATTGGCAATGGCCCAACCTGCTCCAGCGCCCGGCATCGCGCTTCCACTCAATGACTTGAGTGCGTTTACATCACCAACTGCCAACTGGCGTATTGTCGGCAACGTTCGTGCTGACCTAAACAAACCTAATACGCTTACTACCGAAAAAGGTACCGGAATATTGGCCAATATTCCTCTGGCAAATCCACCCGCCGACGCTAAAAACCCATATAAGTATGATCTGGTCACGACGTTGCAACACGGCGATGTGGATCTGGAACTAGATTACATGATGGCGTCAAAATCTAATTCGGGGGTGTATTTGCAAGGTCGCTACGAAGTACAGTTACGCGACAGTTGGGATATTCGCACTCCGAATGTTCATGATAACGGAGCTGTTTATGAGCGCTGGGATGAAAAACGCCCCGACGGTCAGAAAGGGTACGAAGGCCATGCGGCCCGACAAAATGTTAGCCGTGCCCCCGGTTTATGGCAACATCTGAAAATATCATTCCAGGCTCCGCACTTCAACGCAAATGGGCAGAAGACGGAGAATGCCCGTGTTCTTCGGATTGAGTTGAACGGCGTTTCCATTCAGGAAGATATTGAATTGACCGGCCCAACGCGAGGGGCTACCTTTACTGACGAACGTGCCCTTGGTCCACTCCGCTTTCAGGGCGATCATGGTGCCGTAGCGTTTCGCAATATTCGCTATGTCGCCTACGACAAACCGCGTCCCGAACTGTTGAATCTGAAGTACGCAGTATACAAGGGCAAATTTGAAAAAGAACCCGACTACGACAAAACGGCTCCGGAATCGGAAGGAGCCACAACGATCCTGTCGGCGTCGGTGAGCCGCATCCCGAACGAGTTTTTGATTCGCTACACCGGTACGTTACGCGTTTCTGAACCGGGCGAATATCGCTTTAACCTCGGCGTTCCGGGGGGCGGAGGCATGCTCAAAATCAATAAGCAGGTAGTGGTTGCCCCCGGCGAGTCCAACATTCGCGGTAAAGTGACACTGCCCAAAGGCGACTTTCCTTTCGATCTGTTTTATTCAAAATTTGTCGATTGGGCACAACCCGCTCTCGGGCTGGCCGTGGCCGGACCAGGCATCCGCGAATATGCCATCAGCGATGGTGTTGGGAGTAATGGCGAAGAAGTGGACCCTATTATTGTGACCGCTTCGACCAACACCATCCTGCGTAGTTTTATGGATATGCCGGGTGAGAAAAATACCGCATCGGCGGACCGCCAAGGGCGGACATTGCGCGTGGTACATGCCATATCGGTAGGCAGTCCTGAGCAAGTGCATTACACGTATGACTTGGATAAAGGCGCCCTGGTTCAGGTTTGGCGTGGCTCATTTCTAGATGCAACGCCCATGTGGCACGAACGGGGCGACGGCTCCTCCCGGCCTATGGGTATGGTACAACGGCTGGGTACACCGGTGCTGTTTCTAAGCAAAATGGCTTCACCCCAATCCAACTGGATTGCTGATACGACCGGTTCCAGCTACCGCCCCAAAGGCTATGTGCTGGACGAAAGCGACCGCCCCACGTTTCGTTACCAGAGCTACGGAGCGTCGATAGACGATAAAATTCGAGTATTACCCGACGGGAAAGGCATTCAGCGCGAATTGACTATCACAAATCCAGCCAGCGACATGTATGCCCGACTGATTAGTGGTACGACTATCAGCGCAATAGAAAATGGCCTCTATCTCGTTGATGGTCAGGAATATGTACAACTAGATGATATAGCCGGAGCCAAACCAACCATTCGGGATAGCAATGGACGTCAGGAGCTACTTGTACCCGTTAAAGGCAAATTGATCTACTCGATTTTGTTTTAAATGAACAATGAAACATGTATAATGAGTAATACAGTCTATTGACCAATCATTCTACACCATACATTATTCATTGATACCTATTTATGAAACAACTACTAACAACTCTCTTCGCTATAGCCAGTTTAACCGCAGCTATGGCTCAGGAATCGCCGAAGGAGGAAGACTTCTTTAAGATTCTGAAAGTAACCGCCCCCGAAGGTACTCTGCTCGAAGTTGGGGGTCTGACCGTATTGCCCAACGGAAATTTGGGTGTAGCCACACGACGGGGCGACATTTGGATTGTCGAAAACCCGACTAGCCGTACGCCTTTCTTCCGTAAGTTCGCATCAGGACTGCATGAAATTTTGGGGCTAGCCTACAAAGACGGCGCACTCTATTGTGCCCAGCGTGGTGAACTCACCAAAATGATCGATTCCGATAAAAACGGTAAGGCCGACATCTTCGAGACAGTCTATGCCTGGCCCATATCAGGACATTATCATGAGTATAGTTACGGTCCAAAAATTGCGCCCGATGGCCAGTTTTTCGTAACGGGTAATGTGGCCTTCGGCGACGAAGAATGGTGGCGGGGCGAAAGCCGAGTCCCCTGGAGGGGCTGGACAATGAAAATCAGCGAAAATGGTACGATGCAGCCCTGGGCAACCGGCATGCGCTCGCCTTGCGGGCTGGGTATCTTTGAGGGTGAACTCTTTTATGCCGACAATCAGGGCGACTGGATGGGTTCAGGCGGTGTTGTCCACGTCAAGAAGGGTGCTTTTGTAGGGCACCCAGCCGGTTTACGCTGGACAGGTATGGCTAATTCGCCGGTTAAACTCACCACCGAACAATTTGATGCAAAAGTTGACGAACGGCGTCGCCGGGACGAAAACGGTCGGGCCATCAAACCCGAAAACGTAATCAACGAAACGCCTAATCTGCTCTATGCGATGAAAGAGCAGTTTCCAAATGTGGATATTCAGCCGCCTGCCGTTTGGTTGCCGCACGGTATTCTGGGCATTTCGAATTCCGAAATTCTGGAGATTCCACAAGGCACGTTTGGGCCTTTTTCGGGCCAGTTGCTCGTTGGCGATCAGGGTATGAGTAAGATCTCACGAGTGTTTATGGAAAAAGTGAACGGCGAGTATCAGGGTGGAGCCGTTGAATTTCGCAATGGGTTTAAATCGGGTGTATTGCGGATGGCGTTCGCGAAAGACGGTTCAC
>CAXVWN010000220.1:0-27024 GCA_964263725.1 Spirosoma sp. | reverse complement strand
ACCCGCTACTTGGTCACGTTCGGCTTCGGCTCGTAAACGGGCGATTTCGGCCTGTCGGCGAACATTTATTAACTGTTGCTGTTGAATAACCCGTTCTTTATCGGCCGCCAGCCGGACCTGATTGATATCATATTTTTTCTGCACCGCCGATAGTTCCTCAACCCGTTTGAGGTTCGTCAGGCTATCCCTTAGTGTACTATATTCTTCATACATAGCCAGTGCCTGAGCAGGCTGATTGGCTAATCGGTAGGCTTGGTACAAGGATTGAGTAGCCATTTGCTGAATGCGTATATAGCCCGATTTTCGCGCTACAGCAACGGCTTTTTCGCCAAATTCGATGGCTAAAGTGGGCTTATTCGTTAATGTATATCCTTCAGAAAGGCGAGCCCAGACAGCCGCTTGCCCAGCTCGATCGTTGAGTTGGGTCCAGACGACCAGCGCATCTTCAAAAGATTTTATAGCCTGTGCGGGCTGGTGTCGACTTATAAAGAAATCTCCTAATCGTTCGTTGGTATAGGCAACATTCACCTGCGAATGTACGTCTAAAGCAATCTGTCGGCTCGCTTCATATTGTTGGCGAGCCTGGTCATACTTCCCCCGAATTTCATAAACCTCTCCTATTTGTGTAATCGCCTGACTGGTTAGTAGCTTTCGGTTTTTCGTAGTCAGCAAGGTATTAAAGCTCAGCAAATTCTGCGAGAGCTGGTAACTCCGGAGCGCATTATCATATTCCTTCAGGAGCATGTAAATGTCGCCCATGTTCATCTGTACCTGCCAGCGTGGAGAACTTTCACGGGGTAATTTAACGCATAATTCAGAAGCTCGCTGATTGATACGAAGTGCTTGTGGGTAATCGCCTTTTATTGTTCGGAGGTAATGCTCCTGCAACATCATACCACGCACGGCATACAGCGTGTTATGATAGTGTAAAGCCTGTTGTTCTAGCTGTTGTGCGTACAGAAAGCTGCTGTCGCGCTGTTGACCATGCATTTGCTTATACACCAATGCCATAAAGCGTAATCCTTCGAGACGCAGCGTGTCATTATATCGACTACGTGGCAAAAAAACAGCGATTTGCCGATGTGTTCGACCGAGCGTCAGCAAACTGTCCATGTAAATGACATCACCCCGCCGATCAAAATTCAATTCCGGTAGTTTAGGACATCCTTGCCCGAAGGAGGTTATGCACCAGCCAAGCAGTATAATAGCAAGCCAAAGTGATCTCATAAGACGCTTACCAGCTTTCCCAATAACTGGTAGGGAATCCTAAAGTAAGTATTTAGTACAGTAAGTCAATGGGTTGAATGAAAAAACCCTCCTTTCCTACTTGATCTAAGTGGCTTATAACGACCGTTTAAAACAACAAATATCCATTACAAATGGGCTGAAATAGCTGACGAAAGATGCCGTAGTCTGCTTATGAGCTGTACCTTAAAAAAAGTTACTATAATTTTAAACCATTGGCTATTAATTTGAATCTATAACGTGTAATCAAACGTAAATACAATAATTTCAAAGAATAAGCTAGATTTGGCAAAAAACAGACAATTCGGCGCTTTTTTTGCGATCAGCAAAGTTTTTAAGGAAAAAACTACCGTTTGGCAGATTTTTTGTAACATTAATTTGCAGTTAAGCCTATTTTTTTATTACTTTTAAGGCTGGAAAAAGTAAAATTCTCAAAAAACATAACCTTACCATACACTATCGGAACACTGCTCTACGTTACCTAATTGTCTTACTGAAAATGGAAAAAGCCCAGGTAAACGACAGTGAGTTGATTTCCCTGTACATCCGTGGTAATGAAAAAGCCTTTGCCAAATTAGTGCAACGGCACAAATCGAAAATTTACACCACTATCTATCTGATCGTTAAGGATCAGTATATTGCGGAAGACTTGATGCAAGACACGTTCATAAAAGCCGTGGACACCATCAAGTCAGGTAAATATAACGAGGAGGGAAAATTTCTACCCTGGATTATTAGAATTGCTCACAACTTGGCCATTGACTATTTCCGAAAAGATAAACGCTACCCCAGTGTGGTGTTTGAAGACGGAAGCAGTGTTTTCAATACGCTTGAATTTGCGGAGGATTCGGTAGAATCAATCCAGATTCGACAGGAAACACACGAGCATTTGCGCGAGTTGATTCAGCGATTGCCGGAACAACAGCGACAGGTGCTTATCATGCGGCACTACGAGGAAATGAGTTTCCAAGAGATTGCCGATGCAACCGGCGTCAGCATTAACACGGCTTTGGGACGTATGCGTTATGCGTTAATCAATTTACGCAAGCAACTGAGCAAACGTTCGCCGAGTTATGATAAAAACCTTTACCCAAGATGATGTGATCCGGTATGTCTATGAGGAGACCTCGCCAGAGGAAAATCTGCTCATTGAAGACGCACTAATGTCAGAACCGGACCTGATGACGTTCTTCCTCGAAGCCCTCGAATTGCGGGCTTTGATGAATAAAATAGAACGGCAGCCGCGTAAAAATACGGTTCAGTATATCCTAAATTATTCTAAACACCATCCGGCATCCCCACCTGTTCGATTACGACATTCGTAACGAATAAGTGGGGCTTGTTGGCATCTCTGTGTCCTGGACTTTAGTCTGGGTGGCCATTGGCTACTTGAACTAAAGCCCAGGACACGTATTGCTATGCAAAAAAAAGAACGGTTCACGCGTTTTATTGAGTACTTTACGCAACATTACCCCGAACCAAAAACCGAGCTAAACTTTGGTAACCCCTACGAGTTGCTGGTCGCGGTAATTTTATCGGCCCAGTGCACTGACAAGCGAATTAATCAGATTTCACCAGCACTTTTTGCTAGATTTCCAGAGCCGGAATCTTTGGCAGCAGCTTCGGCCGATGAAGTATTTACCTACATTCGCAGTGTCTCCTACCCTAATAATAAGGCGAAACATTTGGTCGGTATGGCCAGTACCCTGATGAATCGATTTGGGGGAGAGATTCCGGCAACAGTGGAGGAATTACAAACTTTGCCGGGCGTGGGCCGCAAAACAGCCCATGTAATTTTGTCGGTGGTGTACAATGAGCCGACTATGGCCGTCGATACACATGTCTTTCGTGTTTCACATCGGCTCGGGCTAGCTCCTCTAACAGCTACCACGCCACTAGCTGTGGAGAAAGCACTCATGGCGCATATTCCAAAACAATATGTTCCCAAAGCGCACCACTGGCTCATTCTGCATGGCCGTTATGTTTGCCTTGCGCGGTCGCCGAAGTGCGAAGTATGTGCGTTAAAAGAGTTTTGCAAATACTACGAAAAGATTAAACTAGGATTTATATAAATACCTGTAATTCTTGATGGAGTTACGATATTCATATAAATCCTGGTTCAAACTTAGTATTGTTCGGTAGAAGCAAAGAAGAAACTACCTTCGATATCTGCATTCTCGTCTGAATCAGAGCCATGAACTGCATTGGCTTCAATAGATTTAGCGTACAGTTTACGAATAGTACCTTCTTCAGCCTGCGCTGGATTAGTAGCGCCAATAAGTTTACGGAAATCAGCGACGGCGTTTTCCTTTTCTAAAATCATCGGAACAATGGCTCCCGACGACATATAGGTACGCAGGTCATTGTAAAATGGCCGTTCACGGTGTACCGCATAAAATTGGCCAGCGCGTTCGCCCGTTAATTGAGTTTTTTTGATTGCTACGATACGGAAACCCGCTTCTTCAATCATCTTGATAATTGCACCTGTATGCCCCGCTTCTACAGCATCGGGCTTAATCATTGTGAACGTTCGGTTCGTTGCCATTGTAAGTCTTTTTATTCAAATTTCATTTCCCTACGCGGGTCATACTGTGTGAATCACCCTACGCGGGCCGGACGCAAATGTAATGTTTTACCGTTTAAATGCCTCGCCAGGTTCGATGGAAGTGCCCACGCATACAGGCCTAACCCATGCTCGATACAGACAAAGGTTGGCAAAGTTACCGGACACGATTCGCAAATCGTCAATCGGAATTAGTATTATTCGTACTTTTGAGTTTCGATTATGGCCCTGGCCATTTGTATATGCAAGATATTGAAGCAATTGGCGCGGTTATAGGACACCCACAGACCGTACTGATTACAACTCACCAGAATCCCGATGCCGATGCTATGGGTTCATCGCTGGGACTGGCGGGCTACCTTCGCAAAAAAGGCCACCATGTAACAGTTGTTACACCGACCGAATATTCCCAGAATTTACACTGGATGGCCGGCAATGATAGCGTAATTGCGTTTGACGAAAAGCTACGCGTGTCAGTAAGTCAGTTGTTTGACGAAGCCGACGTTATTTTCTGTCTTGATTTTTCGAGTCTTGACCGTATTCGTGAATTGGGGCCTATGGTGCGCCAATCCCGTGCGCGCAAGATCATGATTGATCACCACCTCGAACCGGAGTCATTTGCCGACCTTGCGCTCTGGGACCCAACCGCTGCTGCTGCTGCCGAACTAGTTTTCCAACTCATTGTTGAACTGGGTGATAAATCGTTGATTGATGTCGCAATTGCCGAATGTTTATATTCAGGCTTGATGACAGATACAGGGTCGTTCCGGCATTCGAACACGACGGGCAATGTTCATCGTATGGCGGCTGAATTAGTAGACCTTAGAATTGATGTAAGCAGCATTCACCGGCGTATCTTCGACAATGTAACAATCGATAAATTCCGATTACTTGGCTACATACTGAACGAAAAGTTAAAAGTTTTACCTGAATATAAGTTCGCGTATATAACTTTAACCGATGCCGAATTGAAACGGTATCGCTCTAAAACTGGCGATACCGAAGGCATGGTGAATTACGCTCTGGCCGTGGAAGGCGTCGTGATGGCTGCCATTTTAATTGACCGGAACGACGAAATACGCATGTCATTTCGGTCAATAGGCGACTTTTCGGTGCGCGACCTAGCCAGTAAGCATTTCGACGGAGGAGGCCATCGCAACGCGGCAGGTGGGCGGTCGAAACGCTCCCTTGCCGAAACAGAACAGAAATTATTAACCGTATTACCCGAGTACCAGCAACTACTGTTGGAAACAGTTTAATAAATAAAAAAGATGTAACACAAGAGAAATAGATCAAGGTATTCCTACCCAATAATTTGTTCTTCTTCTCGTGTCTTATATCTCCAATCTTACAATCAGTACAAACCAGTATTTTCTCATGTCTCTTAAAAATTTCGGGAAAGCCGCCCTACTCGTCGCTATTGTAGCGGCCTGCGGTAAAAACCGCCAACAGGTGACGGACAACGGCCTGAAGTACACAATTCACGAACAAACCGAAGGCAGCCGTAAGGGCAAAGTCGGCGACATTCTGACATTGCACCTCACCCTAATGAATAACAAAGATTCTGTTCTGCGTGATACCCATAAAGAGGGTGCGCCGTTTCAGATGCTGTTACAAGTTCCACCCTTCAAAGGTTCTTACGAAGAAGGGTTGACCTTACTGGGCAAAGGTGATAGCGCTACGTTCTATGTCCCTGCCGATTCGCTCTTTACGCGGGCTATGCAACCATTGCCATCGGGCGTGCTAAAGGGCACAGACATTGGGATCGCGGTGAAAGTGTTAAATGTGCAAACGGAAGATGAGTACAAAAAAGCACAGGCCGCTGACTTTGAAAAGCAGAAGGGCATCGATGCTAAAATCATCGAAAATTACATCGCCAAGAATGGTCTGGCAGGTAAAGCTCAGAAAACAGAATCGGGTGTGTATTATGTTGTAACACAACCCGGCACCGGGCCAACACCCTCAAAAGGCGATGTGGTACAGGTGCATTATACGGGCAAATTGTTGAACGGTAAGGTATTCGACAGTTCACGAACCAATCCACAATCCGGCGGCAAACCTGCTCAATTCCAGATAGGTGTTGGCATGGTAATTCCAGGTTGGGAAGAGGGTGTCAGCAAGATGCACAAAGGCGAGAAAGCTACGTTGATTATTCCTTCTATGCTGGCCTACGGCCCTCGCGGGAATCAGGGTATTGCACCAAACTCTGTGCTATTATTCGACATTGATCTGCTCGACATCCAGAAAGGACAACCTGGTCAGCAAGGCCCTCCAGGCATGCCGCAGCAAGGTCGTTAATTCGTTTCTTTATTTTATAGTAGAGCCGTTTGCAGTTATCGCTGCAAACGGCTTTTTTTGTTTATTATGGAACTATGCTTTGCTACAAATAACCAACATAAACTAGACGAAGTCGCTAATCGACTCGGCCAAACATTCAGGCTCAAAACCCTGCGTGATATTGGTTGTACAGATGAGTTACCCGAAACGTCTGGTACTATTCCCGGCAACTCACGCCAGAAAGCAGATTACGTCTGGACACACTTCGGCGTTTCTTGTTTTGCCGATGACTCCGGTCTGGAAGTCGATGCACTGAATGGTGAACCGGGCGTCGATTCGGCCTTTTATTCAGGTAGCCGGGATAGTATAAAAAACATCCAGAAAGTACTAACTAATCTGGCGGTGGAGACGAACCGAAAAGCACGATTTATTACGGTATTTACTCTGGTACTACACGGGGTCGAGCATCAGTTTGAAGGAATTATTAACGGCCAGATTCTCACGGAACCACGCGGTACCGGCGGCTTTGGCTATGATCCAATTTTCCTGCCGGATGGGTACGACCGCACATTTGCAGAGATGAGTATTGACGAGAAAGGCCTCATTAGCCATCGTGCACAGGCACTAGCCAAAATGATCGCGTACTTACAAAAGCAGGTACACTGACGGTAAACATGTTATGAATATGTAAACGCCAAGTAACAAAAAATGCCCTCGTCTAGTAGACGAGGGCATTTTTTATTGAAAACCTTTAACTAACTACTAATAGAACTTTGACCGTTTGTCTTCAACCTTCGCAGCATCTTTAATCGCTTCGTTGATATAGAAGCCAACCCGCGACGTGTTGTTCTGCTGGATTTGCGTTTTGTATAACGCATAATCAGCAACAGTTGGCGCTGGAGTCAATGTGGTTGTTTCCATGATTAGAACCCCACCCTCGCCGACAAAAGGTTTCGTACGCTTACCCGGTTTCAGACCGAATGCTTTCCCTAAAGCAACTGGGTCAACGCCTGCACTACGCAGGAAGCCTGTAGCCAGATTAACATCGTCAACGTTTTCGACCAAGGCACCGGCACCATATTTTTGGGCAATGCTTTCGAGAGTGCCAGTGGCATTACCAAGTTTAGCAATAATTTGCTCGCCTTTTAGTTCGTTACGAACTTTAGCCGTTAGTTCACTCCGGAAATCATTTATGTCTACTTTGTCTTTAGCTGTTTTGTTGGTCAATACAGCAATTACATACTGATCGCCCACTTCAAACGGTTCAGAAACAGCATTGATATCGGTTTTGTCATTAAACGCCCACCGAATAATTTGACGAACTTCTGAACCCGTCAATGCATTAATTTGATTAGCGCCTTCTGGAAGCCGGTCTGCCGTGGCAACAACCAGAGACTTATCTTCCTTTATCTTGGCATCAAACGCTTCTTTAGTCCGCACGTCTGCTGCAAACTGATCTGCTTTTCGCAAAGCATCATCACGCGTTATTTGGCTTGGCGTAATTGATTTACCAATGGCCGCTATACGATAAAGTACGTTTGTTTTTGGCTGCGTAACCTTGATAATATGGTAACCGAATTCGGTTTCAACCAGGCGGGGAATTAAACCAGCCGCTGTAGCGCCAAATATGGCCGACTCAAAAGGTTTTACCATTTGGCCATTGTTTTTGAAGTAACCTAAGTCACCACCAACCGACCGCGATCCATCGTCGCTGTTCGTTTGTGCCAGTGCTTCAAAGCTGGCTCCACCCTGAATCTGTTTGAGAATACCTTCGGCCCGACGACGGGCATCTGCTTTTGCCGAATCGGCCAGACCTTTCGTCTGAATCAGGATATGACTGGCACGAGCGGTAAAGCTGGTGTCTTTTTTGGTTCCACCGTACTTATAAATAAAATACGTGTTGCCTTCCCGGAAGGGACCGTATATACCACCCGCCGAGAACGTTGGAATAGATGCCCGAAGTTGTTCCGGCATTTCTCCAGCTGTTAAGTAGAGTGGTACACGAACGTCGCTGTTTTGCTGGGCAAACGTCGAATCGTTCGTTGCAGAGCCTAACCCACGAGCCAACGACTTGATCTGGTTATAGAGTGCTGCGCTATCGTCTTTGGAAGGCGCTACCGAGAAAGTCACATACTGAATCGAGCGGCTGTCTGAGCCGGGGTATTCGTCTTTGTGCTTCGTTAGATAATCCTGTAATTGAGTATCCGTTACTTTCACCGTCGTATCGTTGATGGCGTAGTACGGTACAAAAAGGAATTGCACATTAGCTTTTGCATTCTGTGCCTGGTATTCCTTTTGCGCTTCGGCAGTAGTGGCAAATACCGACAGACGCATCAGACTTTCGTACTTGGTCCGTAGCCGATCGGAACTCAGGTTCTTCTCAAAACTAGCCCAGGAAGCCTGCTGCTGAGCGGGCAGGTTTTTCAACCCTTTAAGGTAGCTAATGATTGAACTTTTGTCGAACACACCCGTCTGCGGATTCGTAAATGCCTGACGCACGGCGGGACTAATGTTATTTCCCTGTACCATATCAACGAGTTCTTCGGTCGAAACCTTGAGGCCAAGTTTGTCGAACTCTTTTTGATAGGCAATTTCGAACAACATCTGATTCCAGGCTTGCTCACGGATTTGAGTCAAATCCTGATCGACAGGTGCCCGACCGCTTTGTTGCTCAAACTGGGCCCGAAGCTCGTCCACTTTGGCATTAAATTCTTGGTATTCAATGGATTGACCAGCAATCTCACCAACTTCCTGCTGGTTACCGCCGAACAGCAAACTACGGCCGCCGAGCAAATCACCACCCACAATGAACAGAATCAAGCTAAGGGCAATAATCCCAACAGCCAGTCCCGAACGTTCTCTGATCTTATTAATGACAGACATCTCGCTTTTTAACAGTCAATTTAGCCCGCAAAATAACAATTTTCCACGTTGGAATACAAGCAGTAACTGTACATCTGTCCTCAAATGTGAGGAAAAGGCTCTACATTACCCTAAACAAAAAAAGTGCCGACTTTCATTAAAAGTCGGCACTTTGCCAGTATTGTAGAAAAGAATACAGAAGTTAGTTATTGTTTTTCTTGAGTTTATCCCCTGCTTTATCGAAGGCATCCCCTATTTCATGACCCGCCTGCTTAAAGCCTGACTTTACGTCTTGCCAAGCATCAGCCGTTGCATCTTTGGCCTTATCAATATCTTCACCCAGTTCCTTCCGTTCCACTTCGAGCTTCGCTTTCTGACGTTCCGTTTCGATTTTAGCTTTATCGCTCTGATTGTCGGCTTTCGCTTTCAATTCGGCGATTTTTTCGTCTAATTTATCCTTCTGGACGTTCATTTTAGCCACTGCCTCATCCCGTTCGCGTTTAAAGTCACTAGCTACTTCGTCCGATTTGGCATCTGCTTTTTCACCAGCTTCCTTCAAATCTGCTTTGGTTTCATCCGCTGCATCCTTCGTATCAGCAGAGATAGCATCGCCTGTTTTTTCGAGGGCGTCTTCGGTACGAGACTCTTTCTTGCCATCAGAACCGCAGGCCTGCAATAGCGCCAGCGATGACACCAACATTATAGTGCCGGCAACGTGTTTAATTCGGGTTAACATTAATGGGTACTTTTTCATACTAGCTTTTGTGTAGTTTGATTGTCAGAAATTGGATTGGCAAATGGTGTGCCAGAAAATTAAAAATGCTCGTTATAGATTCTTGATTGATCCGTTCAGCTTACTTCCATTTGATGGCACAACCGATGGGTTTGGTAATAGGCGACTGCACAGGTCGACCTGCCAGCAAACTGCTCACGGCTTCATCGATATACCGACGTTGCACGCTTGCGCTATCTTGTGGGCTGTCGTCAATCGTACCTATATATTCGAGAATGAATTGCCCATTAGTTTGCTTCATTACATACACTTCGGGGGTGCGGGTGGCGCCAAAAGCCCGCGCTGTGGCCTGTGTTTCGTCCATACCATAAGCAAAAGAGTACCCTTTTTCTTTGGCACGGGCCTGCATGTTCTGAAACGAATCATCTTCATAGACCTTGGGGTCGTTAGGCATAATAGCCAGCACGGGGTAACCTTGTGGCGAAAATTTACGGTCCAGCGCAATCAACCGATCTTCGTACGCTTTCGCAAATGGGCAATGGTTGCTCATAAACACAACAACCAGCCCTTTCTGGTCCCGATAGTCAGTTAATGTTATCTGGCGGTTGTCCACGTTTTTTAGTCGGAAGTCCGCTATGGCATCGCCAAGATTATAGCCTTTGGGCGTTTGTGCAACAACTGATTGAGTCAGAATCAGAACCAGCAATCCAGTTAACGACCAACTCAGGAATAATTTCATTATGAATTAGTTGAATGTATAGTCATTAGATAACAAACGTATCGAAAAGATTAATCTATATTCCTATCGGTCCAATACGAGTTCGTTTTGGTTAAGTAAATGATCGCTAAATCAATAGGTTAAGAAAAATTTGTCATGCATTCCTTGATTACTAAACAGTGTTCATTAAGTTTGCATTGTTAATAAATTACTCAATGGGTATTACAGAGCGGAAAGAGCGGGAGCGGGAAGAAATGCGGAAACTAATTCTGGACGGAGCCCAGAAACTGTTTTTAGCTAATGGATTCGAGAAAGTCAGTATTCGCAATATTGCCGACGAAATTGAGTACAGCCCGGCTACGATCTATCTATATTACAAAGACAAAAACGAATTACTTTTTGCACTGCATCAGCGCGGTTTCGTTAAGATGATTCAGGAGTTTTTGCCCTTAGCAAACATAACTCACCCGTTCGAAAAATTGGTTGAGATGGGACGTTCGTATATCCGTTTCGCCGTTGAAAACCCGGAGCTTTTCGACCTGATGTTCATTATGAATGCGCCGATGGACAAACTCGACAAAGAAGACTGGGTTGAGGGTGATCAGGCATTTGGCTTGCTTATGCAGGTAGTTCAGGAATGTATGGACGCGGGTATCTTCCAAAAACACAATGTCCAATCCACGGCGATGATGATCTGGAGCAGCATTCATGGGTACACAGCTTTGTTCTTGCGGAAACGATTAGGGATGTTCCCGGAGTGCGACCGCCAGCCCATTATGGACGACGCGTTTAATCTGTTCTGCGAAACGCTTCGGCGTGGGTTGTAATTTTTTTTGCCCATTTACTAAACACTGTTCATTTATTAACTCATGATTATGTATCACGTTCTTAAATGTCTTCGCTACCTGGGCTTACTCATTCCCCTATCGGTAGCGGCTCAGCCAGCACCAACCGGCGTGTCGGCTATTTTGGATGGATACGTTCGGGAAGGGGTAGCTAATAATCTTGCTCTCCGGCATGAATCACTGGAAATTAGCCGTGTAACAGAATTGCTCAATCAGGCAAAATCGCTGTTTTATCCACGTGTGGCCTTCAACCCGACCTATTCGTTAGCTGCGGGTGGTCGTCGGTTAGAATTTCCGGTGGGTGATTTGCTTAATCCGGCTTACAAAGCCCTTAACCAGATTACCGGCACCGACCGTTTCCCGACCAATATTGAGAATGTAAACCAGTTGCTGGCACCCAATAATTTTCACGACACAAAAATTAGCGTCAACTACGCTGTTTTCAACACTGATATTCAATATAACTACCTCATTCAAAAACAATTAGTCTCATCGCAAGAAGCCCGCAGGCGCGTTGTCGAGAATGAATTACGCTATACCATTGCCACCGCTTATTACCAGTACCTGCAAACGCTCGACGCTATTCATATTCTCGATAATTCACGTACTATACTGAGTGGACTAGCCCGGCTGAACGAGAAATTTGTGAGTAATAATGTCGCCACGAGGGAGGTCGTCACATCGGCAAACTACGAAATCAGCAAAGTCGATCAGCAACTCGCCGTAGCGAAGAAAAACCACCAAACGGCTCGGGCTTATTTCAATTTCCTGCTTAACCGCAATCTGGTGGCGACTGTTGAGGTAGATTCTTCGCTCACTAAGATCCTGCCCGAATCCAAAGAGAACCTGACTGATTTACAGCAAACGGCCCTGCGTGGTCGGCATGAGGTAACCCAGGTAACCAGCTCATTGGGAGCCGCCCAAACCGCCGTGAAACTAGCCGAAGCCAATGCCAAAATTCCAAATGTGTATCTCGGGGCTAACACGGGTTTTCAGGGCTACGGGTACACGTTCCAGAATCAGGCGTATGTGGTTGCTCAGGTTGGGTTACAATGGGATTTGTTCCGGGGATATGAAAAGCGGTCGAAGATTCAGCAGGCCAAAATTCAAACCAACGTTTTGCAGACTCGACTAACAGAGGTACAACAGCAAATTCAGTTGCAGGTTTTGCAGGCTTATTATGACCTTAATGCCGCTATCGAGAGCCTGTCCGCTACACAAAGTGGTATGGTCAATGCCGACCAGACGTTTCGAGTCATCGACAGCAAATACCGAAATGGGCAATCGCTGCTGATTGAGTATCTGCGCTACCAGAACGACCGTCTAACGGCTCAATTTCAGCACTCGCTGGCTCGCACGGACGTACTCGTAAAACGGGCTGCTCTGGATCGCGCAGTGGCCATAAGCCAATAAAACTATGATTCTGGCCTATATAAACTTTCTCATTTTATTGGTAGTCACTGTCTTCCATGTTTACTGGGGACTTGGTGGAAATTGGGGAGTGCGGTCCGTTTTGCCGGAGCAAAACGGTACCAGCGTAATGCCTTTTGGACGAGGTATTACACTTATTGTTGCCTTAATTTTTGGCGGAATGGCCTTTTTCTATCTGTACAAAATTGGTCAATTTCCATCGCTTGATTCAATCGTACCAAACTGGTTAAGCCAATACGGTCTTTGGCTACTTGCCGGTATTTTTTCACTCCGCGCCATCGGCGATTTTCGGTATGTCGGCTTTTTCAAACAGGTTCGCAACTCCCGTTTTGCCAAACTGGATACAAAATTTTACTCGCCACTGTGTTTGCTGCTAAGTGTAAACACATTTCTACTCATTTCTTTCCTGTCGAAATCATGAAAGCACGCTCTATTCTTTTGTCATTTTCAGTAGCTGCTGCCTTGTGGGCGTGTGGTAGTAAAGCCAATCAGAGTCCGGCAGAAAAATCGACCGAAACAGTCGACGAAGTGGTTGTACCTATTAAGCTTACACCAGTTAGCACCGTTGTACGGGCCGAGCCAGTGGTCGTGTCTGGGTTAGTTTCGTCGGCTCAGGAAGCACGCTTGTCGTTTAAAGTTGGTGGCATCATTAATCAAATGCTCGTAGACGAAGGCCAGTCAGTTCGTAAAGGCCAACTGTTAGCAACACTTGATTTAACCGAAATTAATGCGCAGGTAAGCCAGGCGCAATTGACCAATGAAAAAGCCGAGCGCGATCTCGGGCGGATGAAGAGCCTGTATGCCGATACGGCCGCCACGCTTGAACAGTTGCAGAATGCCATCACCGGCACAAACGTCGCCAAGCAGAATTTGACGATTGCTCAGTTCAACCGCAGCTATGCCCAAATCCGCTCAACAGTGGATGGCACCGTGACTCGTAAAGTCACAAACGCCGGAGAATTTGTCGCGGCTGGTGCATCGGTTTACTTGATTTCGTCGAACCGACGCAGCGATTGGGTAGCACGCGTGGGCGTGTCCGACAAAGACTGGGCGCGGCTTCGGCTTGGCAACCGGGCCAGCATCGCCCTCGACGCCTATCCTGGCAAGACATTTAGCGGGACTATAGCCGAACTGGCTCAAGCTGCTGATCCTGTCAATAAACTTTACGAAGTGGAGGTACGCATTGATCCGGGCACGGTAAAATTTGCCCCCGGCTTGTTTGCAAAGGTAACGCTCGTACCGGCTCAAAGCCGCAGTTACACCCTTGTTCCTGTCGAATCTATTGTAGAGGGCAATGGCAAAGACGGGTTCGTTTATGTGCTGGCTGCTGATGGGAAACACGTCAAAAAAACACCCGTACAAATTGGTTTTCTCGATGGCGACAAAGTCTTGGTGACCAATGGCTTATCAGGCGTAAAAGACGTCGTTACAGCCGGATCAGCATTCCTTACCGAAGAATCTACGGTGGTGCTCAAGTAATGTAAAATGGATAATGAACTTATCCGTCTGTTAATCGCCATAATAAAAACTACACGTGAAAATCTAAAATGAAGAATGTATAATGCTTGACAATCAGAACTTTATGACATGCACAGCATTATCCATTCTTCATTAACCATTATCCATTCTTCACTATGCTCTCATCCTTTTCCGTCAAAAACTGGCAGTTTATGCTGGTGCTGTTCCTTGGGGTAGCCGCTCTTGGCGTCAACTCCCTGCTGAATATGCCCCGGGGCGAAGACCCTGAATTTACGGCCCCCGAATTTGCAGTAGCCATCGTGTATCCGGGTACCGATGCCCTCGATATGGAGAAATTAGTGGTGGAACCGGGTGAAAAACGCTTCAACGAACTTGACAATATCAAACACGTAATCACCAGCGTTGATGACGGGCTAGCCGTTTTCCGGGTGTCGTATGAATATAGCGAAGATCCTGACGAAAAGTACCAGGAAATGGTACGCGAAGTAGGCGCTTTGAGAAGTGAACTCCCCGCCGATGTATTCAAAATAGACATCATAAAGTTTACACCCTCCGATGTCAACATTGTGCAGGTTGCTTTGCAGTCAGAAGTAGCGTCGGACAGGGAGCTAGGCAATTATAGCGATGAACTGAAAAAACGGCTGGAGAAAATTACAAGCCTGAAAAATGTGCAGGATTGGGGCTACTCGGCAGGCGTTGTGCGGGTGTCGCTCAACATTGAAAAGATGGCGCAGGAAGGCATTCCAATAAACCGCGTTATTGCTGCCTTACAAGCCGAAAATGCTACCATTCCGGGTGGAAGTATTCAGATCGGCAGTCGTAAGTTCAACGTTAAAACGGCGGGCGATTACCAGTCGTTAGATGAAATCCGAAACACGATTGTGTCGAGTAGCGGGTCCGGCGGCAATTCGCAGAAGATTATCTACCTGCGCGACATTGCCGACGTAGATTATAACCTCGAAGAGGAAACGCACATTACCCGGCTGGATGGCCACCGCGCCGTGCTTATCACAGCCAGCCAGAAAATGGGCGAAAACATCGATAAAGTTGGTAAACAGATCAATCCGATCATCGAGAATTTTGCAAAAACGCTGCCACCTCACATTAAATTAGTCAAGAACTTCGATCAGGCCGCCAGCGTTGGCCAGCGCCTATCGCACTTTGCCATTGACTTCGCCATTGCCATTCTATTGGTCTCGCTGACGCTGTTGCCACTGGGCTTTCGGGCGGCTGTGGTGGTCATGATTTCCATTCCGCTGTCGTTGTCTATTGGGCTGTCCCTGCTCAATGCGTTCGGATATAGCATCAATCAGTTAAGTATTGTGGGATTGATTGTGGCACTGGGGATTCTGGTGGACGATAGCATTGTGGTCGTCGAAAACATCGAGCGGTATCTGCGCGACGGCTATTCCAAAAAAGAGGCAGCCATTAAGGCAACCAGTCAGATTACACTAGCCGTTATTGGTTGCACAGTAACGCTGGTTCTAGCCTTTTTGCCGCTCTTGTTTTTGCCTGAAGCCTCCGGCGATTTTATTCGGTCATTACCAATGGCGGTCGTTACCACCATACTGGCGTCGTTACTGGTCTCGCTGACCATTGTCCCTTTTTTGTCAAGTCGGATTCTAAAAAACTCGCACAATCCCGAAGGCAATATCTTTTTACGGGCGTTGAAAAAACTCATCAGTGGGTCGTACAGCCGGTTATTGAACGTCGCGCTGGATCATCCGGCCATTACATTGCTGGTTGCACTAGCAATTTTTGGCGGTGCGTTGTCTTTATCGGGTAAGGTTGGCTTTGGTTTATTTCCGGCGTCTGAAAAGCCCCAGTTCCTGATTAATATCGAAACACCGGATGGCAGCAGCCTAAGCGAAACCAACCGTGTAGCCCGCTACGTCGAAAGTCAACTTAAAGGCGATTCTGCCGTTCAACACTTCACCACAAATGTTGGCAAGGGAAATCCCCGGATTTACTACAACATCATTCAGCGTAACGAATCGGCCAATTACTCTCAGTTTTATGTGCAATTAGCCGATGTAAAACCCGCCGAAAAACAGGCAATCATTGATAGGTATCGCGAGAAATTTGCCCTGTATCCGAACGCCAAAATTGAAGTAAAAGATTTTGAGCAAGGCCCCAATCAGGAAGCTCCGGTGGCTATTCGGGTATTTGGCGAAAACTTAGACACATTACGTACCGTAGCGGCCCGCGTTGAAACCATTCTGAAGCAAACGCCGGGGACAATTTATGTAAACAACCCATTAGCCAATCGCAAAACAGACATCCGTATCAAGATCAATAAAGAGAAAGCCGGACTACTGGGACTGTCTATCGCCGACATCAACCGGACCATTCGTCTGGCAGTGGCAGGTTTGAACGTGGGGACGTTTAAGCCCATTGATGATCGGGACGTTGGACCGGACGACTACACAATTAACGTCACCTTACCTAAAGGGCAACGGTCCGACGCTTCGGCAACAGATCAATCGGTGTTAAACAACCTATATGTCAACACCGTAACCGGCGGAGCCGTGCCTCTACGCCAGGTGGCCGATCTGCAATTTGAGACGGGTACTAACCTCATCCGGCACTATGATAAAGACCGTTTTATAACAGTAACAGCCTTTGTTAAAACGGGTCATTTAGTCGATAATGTCTATACCGACGTATTGAAAAAATTAGATACGATGACGTTTCCAACTGGTTTTCGCTACGTAGCCGCTGGTGAGCTGGAAAGTCGCGAACAGTCTTTTGGTGGGCTAGGGACGATTATTCTGATTACGATTTTCGGGTTTATGGCCGTACTGATTCTGGAGTTCGGCACTATTAAAAGCACGCTCATTGTGCTGTCGGTCATTCCACTTGGTATTATTGGTGCCATTGCGGCCTTGCTCCTGACAGGTAACCCGTTCTCATTTGTGGCCATCATTGGGCTAATCGCCCTGATTGGCATTGAGGTTAAAAACTCGATTCTGTTAGTCGATTTCACCAACCACCTGCGCGAAGAAGGGATGCCGTTGGTCGAAGCAATTAAAGAAGCGGGCGAAGTGCGGTTTGTTCCTATTGTTTTAACCTCACTAACCGCCATTGGTGGTCTGATGCCACTGGCCCTCGAAGGTAACCCATTGTATTCTCCCCTTGCCTGGGTACTGATTGGCGGATTGATTTCCAGCACGTTATTATCCAGAATTGTAACGCCCGTGTTGTATAAACTTCTGCCACCTGCCGTAGATGTGAAGGCAACAAAAGGGCTGAAGGAACAAGAACCCGCACTAGCTTAAACGTTGGATCATCTACTTATCCCGACTTTTCGAGTGCATACGTATTGCATGACAGTCAGGAGTTCAATAGCGGTTAAAGATTGACTTGAGAAACCCAGCATTTGTACGCCCATATATACACAAATACCAATAATTGAATATTTAAAATACACATACACCCTTTACCACCAAATAGATATCACACAAATCCTAAAACATAAAAAATAAGTAACATAGAAAGTAAAAGACCTATAGTAGATTTGTAAAGAAAAATAACTCATCTTTTCTTCATGAAACAAACTATACGAACGCAACTCGTTAGGGGTTTACTATTTTGTGTAACTCTATCAGTTAGCCTTACGAGCTTGTTCGCTCCCCCACTTTTCGCCCATTCTGCCGGTGGTGTTTTAAGAAACAAATTACCTCAACCAACAGTAATTGTCAACTCTCCTGGCCGACTGCCTATTAGCAACACGGCTATCTCGAAGAAAGCAATTAAGCAACCTGTTATTGGTGGGCAACTCGCCACGGCCCAACCCAATACAAAGACGGGTACAGCGCGTTTGGCTACACCGGGAGTCATCGTCATTAGCCAGGTATATGGTGGTGGTGGCAATGGCGGCTCTGTTTACAAAAATGATTTTATTGAACTCTTCAATCGGGGCGGCTCACCAGTTGATGTAACGGGATGGACTGTACAGTATACTTCCTCTGCAGGAACAACTTGGGCGCCTACCAGCCTAACCGGAACTATTCCGGCGGGTGGTTATTATTTAATTCAAGAGGCAGTTGGTGCAGGAGGGACAACTAATTTACCTACTCCAGATGCTGTTGGAAACATACCAATGAGCGCCACTACGGGTAAAGTTGCACTGGTAAATGTATCGACAGCGCTGAGTGGTACTTGTCCAACGGGTTCTACTATTATTGACTTTGTTGGATTTGGAGGAGCCAATTGCTTTGAAGGCGTAGGGCCAACTGCCGTACTTACCAACACAACGGCTGCATTACGAGCTAGTGCCGGATGCACAGATGCCAATAACAATGCGGCTGATTTTACAACGGGAGCACCTACTCCCCGCAACTCAGCCTCACCTGTTAACATCTGTGGTGTCCTTAGCCCTTCCATCTCAGTAACACCCAATCCGGTTACTCTAGGCTACAATCTGGGTAGCGGACCCTCTTCGCAGACCGTAACTGTAAACGCCAGTAGTCTGGACCCGGCAGCAGGTAACATCACTGTAACCTCATCCAACACCGCCATCACGCTTTCCAGCGGTGCCAGTTTCAGCAATTCCATAACGCTGCCCTATACAAATTCTGGCCTGACTAGCACCACGTTTGTTACACAGCTAGTTGCGGGATTAACGGCAGGCACCTATTCGACAACCCTATCTCTCTCGGGTGGGGGAGCAACGTTAAACCTGCCGGTTACAGGAACTATAATAGATAACAGCGCCACAACTCTTATTCGCCAAATTCAGGGAACGGCACATCTGTCTCCGCTCCGAAATCAGACAGTCAATAATGTGCAGGGAATTGTAACGGCGGTGAAGGCCAACGGCTTTTATATGCAAGACCCAACCCCCGATAGCGACGATGCCACGTCGGAAGGGGTTTTGGTCTTTACAAGTTCTGCGCCAACAGTTGTCGTTGGTGACGCTGTTTCGGTGAATGGTACGGTAACGGAGTTTCGTACGAACAGCAACAGTGCCACCAACTTGACTGTAACCGAAATTACCACCCCGACCGTAACGAAACTATCGGGTGGCAACACGCTACCGGCAATAATTATTCTGGGGAACGGCGGTCGTACTATTCCGACAACAATAATTGAGGATGATGTAGTCGGTGGGAATATTGAAACAGGCACGAACACGTTTGACCCGGCTACCGACGGCATCGACTTCTACGAAAGTCTGGAAGGAATGCGGGTACAAATTAATAGCCCAGTAACCGTTAGCCCTTCAGAAACGAATGGTAGCGTCTGGTTACTGGCCGACGATGGCGTCAATGCAACGGGTCGTACGGTACGCGGTGGTATTCTGGTTACTGCCAATGACTTCAACCCTGAACGAATTCAACTTTTTGGTGGTCTGGCATCCATTACCTCGCTGGCGAATATGAACGTTGGGGCGAAACTTAGTACGGTTACAGGTATCGTTGACTATTTCGATAACTACGAAGTGTTGCCCATAACGGCACCAACTATTGTTACGCCTTCACCCTTGACGAAAGAAATAACTTCACTAGCCCCGGCGACCAATAAACTGACCGTTGCAACCTTTAATGTAGAGAATCTGGCTCCTTCCGACGGAGCCACTAAATTCAGTAACCTGGCTAATCGCATCGTCAACAACCTGAAATCGCCGGATATTATCACGCTGGAAGAGATTCAGGATAACACCGGAGTAACAGGGGCTACCGGCAACACAACGGTGGATGCAACAACGACATACCAAACGTTGATCAACGCCATTACAGCGGCTGGAGGGCCGACCTATCAGTATAAACAAATTGATCCTGTTGCCAATCAGGATGGAGGTGCGCCAGGCGGTAATATTCGACAGGCTTTCTTTTTTAATGCCAATCGGGTCAGTTTTGTTGATCGCGCGGGCGGAACATCTACAGCGGCAACAACGGTTAGTAATGTGGGAAATAAACCCCAGATCTCCTTTAGCCCTGGGCGAATCGACCCAACAAATTCGGCTTGGAGCAGCAGCCGGAAGCCACTGGTTGGCGAGTTCACATTTAATGGCCAGACGGTGTTCGTAATCGGTAACCACTTTAATTCTAAAGGAGGAGACCAACCACTTTATGGTCCAAATCAGCCACCCGTATTGAGTAGTGAAACACAACGGGTTCAGCAAGCGACAATCGTTCGCAGCTTTGTCAGCGACATACTGGCTATCGACCAGAACGCCAATATTGTTGTCTTGGGTGACTTAAACGATTTTCAGTTTTCCAATCCGCTAACAATTCTGAAAGGCACTGGCCCGACTTCACTGACCACACTGATCGAAACCCTGCCCGCTAACGAACAATATACATACAACTTCGACGGAAATGCACAAGTGCTTGACCACATTGTCGTTAGTAGTGGTTTAAGACAGAAATTAGATGGTTATGACGTTGTCCACATAAATTCGGAGTTTTACGATCAGGATAGCGACCATGATCCGAGCGTGGCCCGGTTTACGATTGAACCTGACCTGACAACCAGTATCGCGGTTGACAACTTGAACTTTTCGTCCGCATCGACAGGGACCACCCGGGACTTTATTGTCAGTATCTCCGAGATTAAAAATGCGTCTCCTAGTGGTGCCATTGGGTTCTCGATTGCTAAACTCTCGGGCTTCACTATCACTTATTCCACCACCAGCGGAACTTCACAAGTACTTAATGGCGTAGCCAACACCAACGGCGACTGGATTTTCACCGAAGACGATAACTTCATCAGGGTCCAGACAAATACGGCTTTCCTGGGGTTAGGCAGCAAAATTGTGGGCTTTAGTATTACGCGCAAAGAAGGCATTCCATCCGGCACCACCCAGACAATCAATGTAACGGTTGCGCCCAATGCGGGGGGAGAAACCAACTTCGGCAACAACATTGCCGTCACAGCTATCATCGCTAACTAATTAGTAATCAATCCCATCTAGTACAATATATTGTTGCTAGATGGGATTGATTATTGGATAATTTACTTTTTTTAGGCCGAAACCAAATGTGCTAAAAAGGCAGCTACTACACTAGTTCTGAGAAGTTCATCAGAGATAAGTGTAACTCGTAAAATAGCCATCAACAGTTATTTCCACTGCATCACATCAAGCACATTTGGGCAGAAGTCGTATTCCTCGGGTTGGTTAGAGCCGATTAACAGAAGCTGATTAGCGCTGAGTTGACGCACCTGTTCGTGGTACCAGGCAGCGCCCTGACGGTCGAGGTTGGCCGTGGGTTCGTCGAGAATGACGACCGGTGAATTGGAGAAAAAAGCTAGCCCGAGTTTAACGCGCTGCTTCATGCCTGACGAGAAATACTTGATTTCTTTATGACGCGCAGGCGTTAGCAATAAGCGCTCGGCAACGGCTTCGGGCGTAAGATTATCCCTGAACGGTTTGAAGGTCTGGTGAAACGCCAGTAGTTCATCCAGCGTCAATTCTTCAACTAATTCCAGATACGGAGCCGCAATGCTCACTTGGCGAAACCAGTTGTCGGGGTCAACAAGTTTGTTATTCAGTGAATACGTTAAATTGCCTTCGGTGGCGGGTAAATTTCCGGCCAGCAGTTGAAGTAACGTAGATTTTCCGCTCCCGTTAGGTCCTACAAAGGTGTAACTCGTTCCGGCGGTGAGCGTTAGGTTTACCCGCCGAAAAATCCACTCCCTACGGTATTTTTTGCCGATTGCCTCGGTCGTGATCGTCAGCATCTTTCGTTAACCATCGTTACCGTGGCCTGTGAGGACATAAGCCCGAAATTACAAGGCCCTGGCTTCATTGGCCTTATAATTTCACGTAAACCTATAAGCCGGGCCGCCGGAGCGGTTTCTAACCCTTATAGGTTCACTAATTTATTCCCGTTCTACATTATTGGTCGATGGCCCTTTCATGATACCTCGCTCCGACGACCGGATAAAGTTCACAATTTCATCGCGCTCATCCGATGGGGGCAATTCGAGTTCAATCTGCGTTAGGGCGTCGGCATTGTTCAGGCCGCGCATGTAAATGTAGCGGTAGATTTCCTGAATCTGGTTGATCTTGTCATTCTCGAACCCACGCCGACGAAGGCCAATTGAGTTTATGCCGGTATACGAAAGGGGTTCACGGGCCGCTTTGGTAAACGGTGGTACGTCTTTACGAACTAGCGAACCACCCGAAATCATCGCGTGAGCACCAATTTTTGCCCATTGGTGTACCGAACTTGAGCCGCCAATGATGGCCCAATTACCCATATGAACGTGCCCGCCCATCTGTACATTATTGATAATCAGGCAGTGGTTACCAATCCGGCAATCGTGCGCAACGTGAGCATAGGCCATTATAAGGCAATCTGAGCCAATTTCGGTTTTCCAATGCTCTTCCGTTCCACGACTAATCGTAGCGTATTCGCGAATGGTTGTATTATCACCAATGTAGGTACGTGTGTATTCATTATTAAATTTCAAATCCTGCGGAGTGGCTGAAATAACAGCTCCCGGATAAATCTTACAATTTCGGCCAATGCGAGCCCCTTCATTGATAACTGCATGCGAACCGATCCACGATCCTTCAGCAATCTCAACGTCTTTATGGATAATGGCAAACGGCTCTATCACCACGTTCTGCGCAATTTTCGCTTCAGGGTGAATATAGGCTAATGGTTGAATCATAACTAAATAGTCGTAAGTCGTAAGTCGTGGGGAATAAGTAGCTGACGGAAGATTTCGCTTACGCCTTAACGCTTTATGTCAAACGACTATTTCTTTTTAACCAGGCTGGCAATCATGTCGGCTTCGCACACCAGCTGGTTTCTAACATAGCCCCGGCCTTGCATTTTTACGATACCGCGTTTCATGGGCGATGTAAATTCACACTTAAAGATTACTGTATCGCCGGGCAAAACGTTGCGCCGGAAACGGCAGTTTTCAATACCAACTAAAAATGGCCAATAATTTTCAGGGTCGGGAACCGTGCTAAGTACAAGAATACCACCGGTTTGCGCCATCGATTCAAGTTGCATAACACCCGGCATAACCGGATTTCCAGGAAAGTGCCCCGAGAAAAAAGGCTCATTCATCGTAACGTTTTTGACACCAACCACGCTGTTTTCATCTAAAGCAATGATTTTATCAACCATCTGAAACGGGTAGCGATGGGGCAGCAATTGCGAAATCCGATTGATATCCAGCACCGGCGGCTGCATCGGATCGTACTGTGGCACTTGGTTGGCCGCGTTCTTCTGAATCTGTTTCTTAATTTTTTTAGCAAGCGCTACGTTGGCGGCATGGCCGGGACGAGCCGCCAGAATCTGCGCCTTAATGGGTCGCCCAATCAGCGCCAGATCACCTACCATGTCCAGCAACTTATGACGAGCCATTTCATTGGGGTAGTGCAACTGGATGTTATTCAGAATCCCCTCCTGCTCATTCACACTTACTTTTGGCTTCTTCAATAAATCAGCCAGATAATCCAGTTCGCCTTCTTTAACCTCCCGATCGACAATGACAATGGCATTGGTAAGATCACCACCTTTTATAAGATTTTGCTTGTAAAGGGCTTCGAGTTCGTGCAAAAACACAAACGTTCGGCAATTGGCAATCTGCTCGGGAAAAAGACTAATGTCGTTGAGATAAGCATGTTGACTGCTGATAACCCGCGAATTATAATCGACCATCACCGTTAGGCGATAATCGTTTAGAGGCAGAGCAGCCAGCTCAATGTCTTTCTCCGGATTACGGTAGTGAACAGATTCCGTAATCTCGAAATAATTACGCGTAGCATTCTGTTCCTCAATACCTGCTTCGCGCAGCGCGTTGATGAATTGAATAGAAGAACCATCGAGGATAGGTGGTTCGGGGCCATCCAATTGAATCAGCACATTATCTATCTGCAAACCCACCAGCGCAGCCAGTGTATGCTCGACGGTATGAATCCGGGCGCCACTCTGCTCTATAGTTGTACCGCGCGACAAATCCACAACGTTATCAACGTCGGCATCCACAATGGGTTGCCCCGGCAAGTCGATGCGCTGAAATTTATAACCGTGATTCGTTGGTGCGGGCAAGAATGTCATCGTTGCCGAAACGCCCGTGTGCAGGCCCACTCCCGATACCGATACGGCTTTCTGAATCGTCTGTTGTTTGGTATTCATTATTCAGTCTATAGTCGTGAGTTACGAGCCGTCAGGTGATTGTCTTTTTCTACTCTCGACCAACGACTTATACCTTATGACTCTTTTTCTTTTTTCTTTTCCAGGTTTGATAACCGTTGTTCCAGGGCGGGTAATTTCCGAAAAATGGCCAGTGATCGCATGCTTTCTTTCAGGCCAAAAGCAGGCGAACTATTAAGCGATGTCCCTTCTTCCACCACATTTTTACCCACACCCGACTGTGCTCCCACTTTGGTGCCGTTGGCAATAGTAAGGTGACCGGCAAAACCGACTTGTCCTGCAATAACACAGTTTTCGCCAATTTTAGTTGACCCCGAGATTCCTGTCTGAGCCGCAATTACCGTATTTCGGCCAATATCGACGTTATGCCCAATCTGAATCAGGTTGTCTAGCTTGGCACCGGTCCGAATATAAGTTGAGCCCATTGTGGCGCAGTCGATCGTAGTGCCAGAACCAACATTTACGAAGTCTTCCAGGATAACGTTGCCGAGCTGCGGAATAGTTTTGTATGTACCATCGGGCTGTGGAGCAAAGCCAAAGCCTTCGCTGCCAACCACTGCGTTGGGATGAACAACACAGAATTGCCCAACAATGCAGTTGTCCAGAATGCGGGCACCCGGATGGATTATGGTGTTATCACCGATGCAAACATTGTTTCCAATATACGCATGGGGATAAATTTTTACGTTTCGTCCAATCTGGCAGTTCTGCCCAATGTACGAAAAGGCACCTCTGTAGATCTGTTCGCCAAGCTGACTACCGTCGCCGACGTAAGATGGCTGTTCTACACCGACCCTGGCAAAACTTAATTGCTTGTAGTATTCTTCCAGCAGCCGAGTAAAAGCTGAGTAGGAATTTTCCACAAAAATAAGGGCAGACAAAACCGGCTTTTTGGGCTGAAACGAATGGTCAACAATCACCGCCGACGCCTGTGTGGTGTACAGATGCGGTTCATATTTAAGATTCGACAGAAAGGAAATATCGCCTGGTTTCCCTTCTTCTATTTTAGCTAATCCGGTGATTGCCAGTGTATCATTTCCGGCGACTTCGCCCTCCAGCAGTGTGGCAATCTGCTTGACTGTAAACTTCATATACTTATGACGGCCGTCGCAAAACACTCAATATCAACGAGCGATTGGGGCGCTAAGGTAACTAACAAATTGCACTTTTCGGATAAAATCAACCGGAAATAGTTCTTATGTGGGGTAAGTGACATAGTCATGTAAGTCATTGAATTTTATCATGTGATCCACTTATTGATTTACTGGTAATGATGTTGCAGCTGTTGATGGGTTGTACGACGGGGTGGTACTCCGTTGAGCCGAAGGCTAATTTAGCTTACCAATTGGCCTATCGGCCCAACGAAGTACCACTCCATCGTACAACCCATCAACATTTTTGACGCACTACCGATTTACTGACTTATCAACTACAATCAATTCTTTTGCCCAACAGACATAATATCGACGTACGATATTCGTCAGTACCTGAATATTCGATAAATCAGACGCATCGGCAATATCGATAACCTTGCCGCTTTTGAGCTTGATACTAATGTTGTCTTCCGATGGTAAATAGGCCGCATTGGTTGCCTGGCCTTCAACCAGAAAGTAGGAAATCAACTCATCAGGCAGCCCCATCCGGTGCAGTTGGCTTTCCAGTTCGGTCAGTAACTCACCCGCAAACGGCTCGGTCGAAAGCATTATTTTAAACAACTTTCTATCAAGCAGCATTTGACACAGCGTCGAAAGTACTGAATCGGAATGCAACGCCCACTGCTTAATACAGGCCCAGACATCGAAATCATCTAAAATTGTAAAGGCATTAAGATACGTTCGGTTTGTTTTAAAATCGGTTAGTGTTACACTTTCCTGCAAAAACAACCGAAACGATGCCGGGGCAAAAACGGATTCTCCACCGGCTTGCCGGATCAGAAATCGCGCCCGGCGCAAAATTTGAATGAGCATCGACTCAGCGCAGATAGACGTTTTATGGAGATACACCTGCCAGTACATCAACCGGCGCGCATTCAGGAAATTCTCAACGCTCAGAATACCTTTGGCTTCGACCACTAACTGATCGTCTACTAAATCGAGCATTTTAATAATTCGCTCAGCGCCAATAGCGCCTTCAGCGACACCTGTATAATACCCGTCGCGATTCAGGTAGTCCATCCGGTCCATATCCAACTGGCTCGAAATAAGCTGGTGGAAAAACGTGCGCTCGTAGGTTCCCTCAAACATGCGAATAGCCAGCGATAAGGCTCCGTCAAATTGCCGGTTGAGTTCGTGCATGAGCAGCAAAGAGATTTCTTCGTGTGGCACATTGTCTAACAGGCAACATTCCAGCACATGCGAAAACGGCCCGTGGCCTATATCGTGTAGTAAAATGGCAATTTGGGCGGCATCACATTCATCATTGCTAATAGGGTGTCCTTTACTTTGCAGCGTACTCATTGCCTGCCCCATCAGGTGCATGGCACCAAGTGCGTGGTGAAAGCGCGTATGTAAAGCCCCTGGATACACGTACTCCGACAAGCCTAATTGTTTGATACGTCGAAGTCGCTGGAAGTAAGGATGCTCAACCAAATCGAAGAGCAACTCGGTTGGAATCGTAATAAACCCGTAAACGGGATCATTGAGAATTTTCTTCTTGTTGGGCGCTGCCATTGAACAAAGATACCTCAGACTGGATTATAGCCGGGGCCATTGCTACGAATTAACGGGATTATGTATCGAAAATCTATC
>CAXVWN010000219.1:0-9860 GCA_964263725.1 Spirosoma sp. | reverse complement strand
TAGCAGGTCTAACTTACGAAATAACAGTCATAGGTGCTTATTTCATCGCTTTAATCCACGTCTGGAGAAGTTCTACGCTTTCGGTATGGATCGTTTTACGGCCTATTTCGGGCATCATCTCGCCCGGATCGGTTGAGAGTAACCGATAAATCAGGATGGATTCATTGGGTTTGCCCGGTACAATATCGTATGGATAACCACCCGAACCGCGACCGGCGGCAACGGGTGTTTTTAGAATACCTAAAGCGGTCGGGTTGGTTTCTGAAAGGCTTAAATTCAGTCCTGAAGTCATGGCTGGTCCTTTTGGGTTGTGGCAATGAGCACAGTTAATGTCGAGCCAGGCGCGTGCCCGGTCATTGAGCGAACCCGTTTCGGGCTTGTTCCAAATGGGTGTTTTGGGGCAATTGGCTAAGGCTGGCAAATTAGTCAGCATACCCGCACGCTGCCAGTGGATCAGTTGGTTTTCCTGACCATTGGCATAAGCTAAATCCCCATTGAGTTGCCGGATTGACGGGCCAATGGGCGTCATGACTTCGTTGCGATTGTGGCACCCTTTGCACTGGTTCAGATTCGGAATCGTATAGGCATGTTGGCGATTGTAGCCACCAGCATCCACATAGCTAACGGTTTTGGTATCGCCCGCTACCTCCAGTAGCGCGTCGGTTTGTTCGTCGTTCCAAACATAATCGAACGCTTTCCAGCCCTCGGTTTGGTGAACAAGCAATCGTGTTTCCAGTAGTCGACGCCCTTTGGTCAGATCTCGAAAATCGTTCGGGTAATAGAACGTTTTGATCAGCGTGGTGCCAACCGGAAGGTTAAGGACAGCCGTATCATTATACGCAACCGATTGACCGGCGGGCAGTTTTATGAAGCGCAGCTTTTCGGCATAATCTGAGAATAAAGGTGTGTTGAGAGCATATGGCACAACCCCGGTCACAGGATCATGTTTAGCGGGATTACCCTTGAAAAAGCCATAGTCGGACAGTTTTTCGGGAACAGGTTTTGCTCGCCAACTGACTAACGTCAACCAGGCCGTGATCAGAAATAAGCTCCAAACAAAATAGCTACGCATCGTTTTTAGCGGCTGTTGCCCGACATTGTTTTTAAAGGCGCCAACTGGCAATCGAATGGGGCCGCATCCAGAGAAACGTTTTTGAAATTGCGTCCGGCATCAAGATTGACAATGCTCTGATTTTTATTATTTCGAATGCAAATGCGCCGGTCGGGTAGGGGATTTCCGTTCTTGTCGAGCGTAGCGGGGTCAGAGATACCGTCGTATAAAATGTGCGGAACATCTTGCCCCGGCTTAAGGATGGCGCTGAATATTTTCCCATATCGACCGCGAGAACTGGCCGGGCCGGGGGTGCGCTCATACACGTTGTCATGAATCGAAACCGCCGTCGAAAACGGATAATACGCTTTATCGGTAATAGGGCGCTCGGTAATCAGGTAGCTGATAATGCCCGTGTTCACACTTTGATTTCGAATAAACCGGTTCCCAAACACTTCCACGCCATTAGCCGCTAAAATTAAAAGCCCGGTCCCATCTGATACACTGGCGACGATATTACCTTCGGGAGCGAAGTTGGGGAAGTTATTATCGTGGATATAGTTGTTAAATACCCGCACATTTCCGCCCTGTTTCTGTACCAGATCGGGCAGATCGAACACCAGAACTCCCCCCGTATTTTCGTACGATTCGTTGTCAAAGACATCGGCGTTACGGGAGTTTTCAATCTCGATGCCCGCTACGTTGTGGTAAGCTTTGCTGTTTTTGACGACAATACCACGCGACTGCCCGACGTAAATACCCGCATCGGAGGCTCCAATGGCGGTACATCCGTCAATGAGCACGTTATCGCACTGAACCGGATAGAGACCATACCCGCCATTTTCTGCTTTGGGCGGGCCAGTCCATTCAACCTTCACATTGCGAAACGTGATGCCTTTTACGTTCATCGTTTTAATGCCGTCGCCCTTGGTATCCTGAATTGTCAGATTTTCGATAACAATCTCTTCCGCATTCGATATGCGCAATCCTTCGGCACCGTCGGTCTGGCCTTTAAAACTCAGAATGGTTTTGTCAATTCCCTTACCCCGAATGACAATCCGCTTTTTGTCCTCCAGAGATAAGCTTCCGGTGAAAGTAAATGTACCCTCGTCGAGGTCAATGGTGCTACCGTTATCGGCCATGATAAGCCGGGTTTGGTATCGCTTCTGCACAGCAGACTGCGCCCAGATTTTGGTGCAAAACAAGCAAACGATAAGGAGTAGGAGATACGGTTTCATAGGGTAAGGGTCATGAGAACAGGTAGGATCTCTCTATGAAGAATAAATTTACGAAACTATACTTTACCACTTGTTATGATTGGTCCATGGCGATATGACACCATTGTAGGTTATGCAAATTTTGGGTTGTACAACGGAGTGGTACTCCGTTGAGCCGAAGGCTAATCTAGCACATTAATTGGCCTATCGGCCCAACGGAGTACCACTCCGTTGTACAACCCATCAACAGTTGTAGAACAATTATTACTGAATTTTACTATTAAATCTCCGGTTTTCTATAGAAATGTTTGCCTTTTTACTGTTTTTAAAATTGATTATTCGTTAATCATCAGCTTTCGCAAAATCATTGATAAATTGCCCGCTTTTAATCATCAGCCTATTTATCTCCATTCTTCTTTACAACCGATCGTCTATGAAACAATTTAGTACAGTACTATTTTGCCTTGTCTGTTCATTAACAAGTTACGCCCAAAAATCATACTACGGAACGGAAGAGAAATGGACCGAACAGGATACCGCCCGTAAATTCTACACCGTGAAAGGAGATCGGCATGGTGTCAGCTTTTTCAAAAAACAGAAGTTTAAAGACGTACAATATCAGGCAGGACCCACGCTCACCTTCGACACCTATCATACGCCTGATGTGATGTATAGCTGGTGTCGGAAATGGGCCGAACAGTATCCGAATCTGGTTGAGTTGTATGAAGTCGCGAAGAGCTACGAAGGCCGCCCGATTTTGCAAATGACGCTGACGAATAAGAAAACGGGCAAGCACACCGATAAGCCCGCTGCCTATTTTGAAGGGGGCCGGCACAGTGGCGAAGTGACCAGTAGCGAAGCGGTTCTCTGGCTGACAAAACATCTTCTGGACAACTACGGCAAAGACCCCGCTATCACCAAATTACTGGACACCAAGGCGATTTACCTCCGGCCGGAAAATAATCCTGATGGCGCTACGATGTATCTATTCACGGCGCAGCGAAATCGCAGTTCCATGCGCCCCTACGACAACGACCGCGACGGACTTCTGGACGAAGATGCTGAAGATGACCTTGATGGTGATGGCGTCGTGTATCAGCTTCGGAAAAAAGCCACGACGAAAGAGGATTTGGAAAAAGCCGATTATGTAATTGACCCCAAAGATAAAGCGGGCCGGTTGATGAAGCGGGTTCAGCCCGGACAGGGCACTCATCTTGTGTATACAGAAGGCATTGATAATGACGGAGATGGAAAATACAATGAAGATGGCATTGGCGGGTTAGATAACCACCGGAATTATCCCGAAAACTGGCGTCCCGATCAGGGAGGTGATTTTACGGGACGGGGCTACACGCAGGGGGGCGCCAGCGAATACCCGCTCAGCGAACCCGAAACCCGCGCTACGTATGTGTGGCTGATGGGCCACCCGAACATCACCGTCGTGAACTCAATGGATACGAGCGTGCCAATGCATTTACGGCCGCCCTCCACGTCCAGCAGCGCCGAAAGCATGTTCCCGTCCGATCTGGCCATTTATAAACACATGGATAGCCTTGGGCTTTCGTTCACGGGTTATCCGTGGGCAGGTGACGTGTATGAAACTTACAATACACGAAACAAAATCAATCGGCTAACGGGCGACCCCAATAAGCCAACGCCTTTGTTTGGACACGGTCCTGACTTTGGCTATTTCCAGTACGGTGCCGTTTGGTATGGCGATGAACTTTGGAATAATGGCGCGATGAAGGATTATGATTAAGATGGTGATTATGAAGACTACGACGACTTAATGTGGGACGATGAAGAGTACGGTAAACGGGGCTTTAAAGCCTGGTCGAAATTCACGCATCCGCAATTAGGCGAAGTTGAACTGGGCGGCTTTAATCCTAAATTTTTCTCGCAGAATGGTCCCGCCTGGCAGTTGGAGAACTGGATTTCTAAACAGTCGAAGTTTAATCTGGCCATGGCCAAAGAGTTGCCTCAAATCGACCTGACAGACGTTACCGTGAAACCGCTGGCGAATAATGAGTATGAGATAAAAGCGACCTGGACAAATTCCGGTCAGTTACCCGTTGCTTTGGAGCAGGCGAAACGGGTTAAAATGGTACAGGAAGATCGCGTTACACTGGATATTGATAAGGCCCTGCTAAAGGGTGAGAAAGACGCAAAAGTCGTGATTACAATGCCGACTCTGTTTGATAAAACGATTTATGCGGGTTACACGAACGTTGGCGAGAAGAAGGAAGCGATCTTTCACGTAAAACTCAATCAGGCAGGCCCTGTAAAAGTGAGAGTCAAACTGCTGTCCACACGTGGTGGCTACAAAGAAAAAGAGGTTACCCTTGGAAAGTAGCTACATTAGTTTAATTCGCTAAGCAGATTAGTTTTAACCACAGAGCGGTCCGCTCTGTGGTTAAAACTCTTTAGTCGACTTTCAGTGGTGGCCCTACCACCTGCATATCGTGATCCGCAAAAATTTTAGCGATTTCGACTGAGGTAGGCTCCTTGTCTAAGCCTGCCATTGTAACAAAAAACTCCTCAAGCTTACCTGCCGGTTGAAAAATCACCGTCATTCTTCCTTTCTCGCTGACCTGCGTCCAAGCGTGGGGTACTTTTCGGGGCAGAAAAATACTATCACCCGTTTTGAGCTGGTATTTATCCTGGCCCACTAAAAATGCGTATTCTCCATCCTGAACATGAAAAATCTCATCCTGATTGGGATGTACGTGTAAGGGCGTACCTCGTTTGGGCGACAAAGAAGTCTGTTCAAACATGGCTAGATCACCATTGGTATCCTTCCCGGATACTTTAACATCGAGAATGTTTGAATTGACGCCCTTTAGTTTGATATGGCCATGATACCGGCCTTCGCCAGCGTTCACTTTGAAGCCTTTCGTGTCTCGATCTGTATTGGGCTGAATTTGGATAGTAGCGGCCAGAGGAGCAACGGCCAAGCTTGTCTGAATGAATTTTCGACGCATCATAAGTAACCAATTTTATGGATAAAACTTTGATAATTAGCTTGTTATTCTGACAGCTGCCTGCAAAATCTAAATTATCAAATAGGGCCATGAATGTGTCGAAACTTCTAGTTAACGGAAGAATTATCGTTGATGTATGTTTTATAAGGAAGCTCTGCAGTTGAATCCAGTTGTTTTAAATCTTAAACAGTTTTATAAACGTAATTAATGAGTTCATAAAGAAATCAATAAAAATCCGGCAGCAATTTCATTGATTTACTGTTCCCAACAGGCTGATAATAACAGGAAAACAGGGAATTCTTGTGGAGTCGGACAACTGCAAATCGTCCATGCGTGTAATCTGAATTTATGAGTAAGAAAAGAATTACCCATTTCTTCTTTTTGGTTCTGCTGCATGTCTTGTCGACCAGCGTGGCTTTGGCTTCAGAAACACTCTTCTGTATTGTTAAGAAGTCTGATTGGCTTACCTATGCAACGAAGTCCAGTTATCGTCCTCCGTCCTTTTCTAAAAATGGCTTTATTGCCCTCTTAACGCCAGAGCAAGTAATCTCCACCGCTCGTACGTTGTCTCGGGGTGAGAACGATTTACTCTTATTGAAAATCAACATAGCCTCTGCTGACCCGTTATTGAAATGGGCAAACGCACCCGGTAGCGAAGCCTCTTTCCCACATTACTATGGTGACCTGCCCCGGATATTCGTTAAAAAAATATATGCGTTTAACTCCGGAAAAAACGGCAATTTTTCGCTTCCTAACGATCCATTATTGACGAGGACTATGGCGCATGCAATGCCAAAAAGCCTTATTAATAAATTTCTCAGTTATCAGGATTGGCAACGTACAGATCGGTTTCATCAACTTCAGGTCGATAACTTTCTGCGGCCAAAAGTCCGGTTGCAATGGTGGTATTTTGATTTTTTCCTCGATGATGGCAGCTCGGTTGTCTTGACATTTATTCCCCAACACTGGTGGGAGAAAACGGAAGTAGCAAAAGAAAAGAAAGCGCTGTTTACCATGTCGCTGAAAACCCGGCAAGGTCTTGTTAAACGCTTCTCATCCGTTGTTTCCCAATCGGAAATTAAGACCTCGGCCGATCATCTGGAAATTCCGTCTCATCTGGTTATTCGATCAACAGGGGCTGACGATAATCGGACCTATTCGATTCTGGTGAATTTCCCGGAAGTGACGGGCGTTTTTACGATCAGGCCAACGCAGCCTCCGTTTGCCGCCTTTCCAACGGGAGTGATGCCCGGCCTACTTCAAACGGTACTTAGCGGTGCTCCCTTTGGCGCACCAAGTTTTAGCTACGTTTCCCAGATTCCAAACAGCCTTGTTTCTGGATCGCTTGCCTGGGATGAGTATCAAACCGACATCAGCGGTCAGGCTTATCATGAGCAGGGCCGCTTGAACGATACGCCAGAGCGTCAGGGAAGTAGCTGGACCTGGTATCACTTTGCCGGTGACGGATGGAACATTTTTGGAACGCCCGGCAGCTATATTTATCTTCAACAGGGCGACCGGATTCTGCGGTCTGGATTTCATATTGTAGCTAAAGACTATACGCTGCGCAACCGAACATTTTCCAGCCCGGACCATGCCAAAATTTTGACGGGGGGCGAGATTTATTTCCATCACGAAGACATCGACTTTCGGATTAAGCTTAGTCCTGCTACGGCCAAAACGTTAGTTTGCTTCCCCGGAACCAACCCGAATCAAGTGTGGGGTACGGTTGAGGGAACGGCTACGCTTTCCATTTCAGAAGGGTCAACGACTAAACTACTCGACGGTCGAATGTTTCTGGAAACCTGCTCGTGGGAAGCGAGTGCGGAGCGAAAGAAGGAATGAAACAGACGCTCAGGCTGCAAACCTGTATTCCATTTGCTTATCCCTCATTCCAATTTACAATAACCTCAGAACGTTGGTATGCCCCTACTTTTACGGCAGAAAACAACACGGCAACCAAACTAATTCTCAACAGGAATTTGGCTGTCATCCAACGATATGATAACTACAGATATTTGTATAATTGGCGCGGGACCGGTAGGCCTGTTCGCCGTTTTTGAAGCCGGTTTATTGAAAATGCGCTGCCACCTGATTGATGCGTTGCCACAGGTTGGCGGGCAGCTTTCAGAGATTTATCCGCAGAAACCGATTTATGATATTCCCGGCTACCCGGCCATCAATGCGCAGGTGCTGGTCGATAATTTGATGGAACAGATTGCGCCATTCAATCCGGGTTTCACGCTGGGCGAGCGCGTCGAAGGGCTGGATCGGCAAGAGGACGGTTCTTACATTGTTACCACAAATGATGGAACGAATGTACACTGCCAAGTCGTGGTCATTGCCGGTGGACTCGGTTGCTTTGAACCCCGGAAGCCCGAAATTGTTAACTTGGAACGCTTTGAAGGAAAGGGAGTTGCTTATATGGTGAAGAATCCTGAGCAATTGCGCGACCGTCGTGTAGTGCTGGCGGGCGGGGGTGATTCGGCCCTCGACTGGGCGGTTTTTCTTGCTGATATTGCCAGTGAAGTAACGCTGGTTCACCGTAGCGATACGTTCCGTGGCGCACCCGATTCAGCCGAGAAAGTGTTTAAGCTGGCCAGCCAGGGCCGTATAAATCTGGTGTTGCAATCTAATATTACCAGCATCAATGGCAACGGGCATTTGCAGGAAGTTACTATTACAGCGAAAGACAAAACCGTGACGACGCTTTCCGCCGACCACCTGATCCCGCTCTTTGGCCTGACGCCAAAACTGGGCCCAATCGCCGACTGGGGTCTTACCATCGACAAGTCGGCTATCCACGTTAACACAACTGATTACGCTACCAACGTCGAGCGCATTTACGCTATTGGCGACATCAACACCTATCCGGGAAAGCTGAAATTAATTCTGTGCGGTTTTCACGAAGCCGCCCTAATGTGTCAAAGCGCCTTTCGGCACGTACACCCCGACCAGAAACTGAGTTTCAAATACACGACCGTTAACGGCATTCCCACTTTTTAACATGATTGCATTCACCATAGAAGACCGTACCGGCGAGCGGCAACCTATAGAAATACCGGAAGGCATTAACCTGAGCCTGATGGAAGTGTTGAAAGCATCGGACTATAATATTCTGGCAACCTGCGGAGGCATGGCTCTTTGCGCAACCTGCCACGTACAGGTACTGGACGGATTCGATGCGTTGCCATCCGCACAGGACGCCGAACTAGACATGTTGGATACATTGCCCGACGCCGAATCTGACAGCCGACTAGCGTGTCAAATTCGTGTAAATGAAACATTGGAAGGGGCTATTTTTAAGATAAAAGGAGCTGAAGGATAGGCGTTTTATAGTACAATAGGACTGATTTGTAGAATTTTATTTCTTCAATCAGGGAGAATAGAAAATAATATGCTTAGTTTGGGTATCTTCTCAATTAACCTAATCAAGCTTATTGTTCTCCCTTCTTCAGCCTATGAAAAAGTTTACCTTCCTGTGCCTGATAATGGGCATTTTTCTTGTCCAAATTAGACCTTTACTTGCCCAAGCCTTCTCCCTCGAATCCGTTAAAAGCTACCCATTTCCGACAGAACTGACCAGCTCGGCAAAAGGATCGCGTATTGCGTGGGCGTTCGATGAACAGGGAAAACGCAATGTGTATATAGCCGAAGGCCCGGAGTTTACACCCCGAAAACTCACCAACTATACGATCGACGACGGTCAGGAAATTACTAGTTTGTCGATTTCAGACGATGGAAAATGGATAGTCTATGTGCGGGGTGGCGATCACGGTGCCAACTGGGACGATGAGTTGCCGGTTAACACGACATCATCACCCATAGCGCCTAAAGTACAGGTCTGGAGTGTTCCTTTTTCGGGCGGTGAGCCGAAAGCCATTGCCGAAGGTGATATGCCCGTTATTTCGCCAAAAAGCGATAAAATTGCGTTTATCAAAGGTGGTCAGGTTTGGATTTCACCAGCCGACGGCTCGTCAGCCGCGAAAGCACTTTTTAACGCACGCGGAACAAACAGCTCCATTCAATGGTCGCCCGATGGGTCAAAATTGGCCTTTGTTTGTGATCGGAAAGACCACGCCTTCGTTGGCGTTTTTACCAGCGAAACAGCCCCAATTACCTGGATTGCTCCCTCTTTCTCGCAGGATGATTCACCGCGCTGGTCGCCCGATGGAAAAAAGCTCGTCTTCGTTCGGACACCCGGTTCTGGTGGCGCACCAGATTCCATTCTTACCCGTAAACATCGTCCCTGGTCGATCTGGACGGCTGATGTGGCCTCTGGCACAGCGTCACAAATCTGGCAGGCGCCTAAAACGCTGGCGGGTTCTGTGCCGAGCACACACGGCGGATTTAATCTTCATTGGGCTGCCAGCGAGCGAATTGTCTATCTGTCCTATGAAGACGGCTGGCCTCACCTGTATTCCATTCCCTCGTCGGGTGGAACGCCCTTATTACTGACGCCTACTCCATTTATGGCTGAACACATTACGATGAGTCATGACGGTAAATGGCTGTTATTCAGTGGAAACACAGGTCCTGAAAAATTAGATATCGACCGTCGGCATGTGGTTCGGGTACCTGTCGATAAAGCCGCAATGGAAGTGCTTACAC
>CAXVWN010000218.1:0-16037 GCA_964263725.1 Spirosoma sp. | reverse complement strand
CAAAGCCCAGATCGCCCAACCCGTGGTTCGCTCCAACCAGCCCGCAACCGATTATAGCGATACGGTGGTTATTGTGGTCGATGATGTGTTATACACTGGCCGAACGCTGGCTTTTAGTTTGCAACCTTTCCTGATCATACCCGTCCGCAAGTTGCAGGTGGCCGTCCTGGTTGATCGCAATCACCCACGCTACCCGGTTGCCGCCGACTATAAGGGCTACGAACTGAGCACAACCCTCACCGAGCACGTTGATGTGGTGCTCAGCGACGAAAAGCGAATGGGCGTGTACTTAAAATAGGAGAAGGAGGGAAAGGGCTGTCTTTCTAGGCTTTCGTACTGCGAATCAGCCCGATTCCGGCAAAGAAAAAGATACCACCCATAATGACGTAGACAAAGGATGCCTGAGAAACACCTCCTTTGGTGAAATCGACACCTCCGTAAATGAGACCAATTAAGCCAGCCAGGGTCAGGATGGCACCGAATATGCTTTTAACGTTCATACGTTGAGTTTTTAGCGTGTGCAGTAGATGATTGGACTAATAACCAGCGCCAGCCAAAAACCTCCCCAAAATAGTTATTAAATAAAGCAACTTATTCCAGCAACACCATAATATCCTCTTTCGTCAGCGACTTCATGAAGTTGTCTTCCGTTGTAATGAGGCTACCCGCGAGTTGTTGTTTGGCCCGTTGCAGCGATAGAATTTTCTCTTCGACCGTATTTTTGGCAATGAATTTGTAAGTAAACACCGTTTTCTTCTGGCCAATACGGTGTGCCCGGTCAATGGCTTGAGCTTCAATAGCGGGATTCCACCAGGGGTCCAAAATAAACACGTAATCGGCAGCGGTCAGATTATGACCCAGTCCGCCCGCCTTGAGTGAAATCAGAAATAATTTCACCGACTCGTCAGTCTGGAATAATTCAACCTGGCTCTTACGATCTATTGTTGATCCATCCAGATAGGCATATTTAATGTCACGTTCTTTAAGATACTGTCGAACAACGTTCAAATGTTTAATAAATTGACTGAAAACCAATACTTTGTGGTTTTCAGTCATAGCACTTTCCAGCCGCATCAGCATATCGTCTAACTTACCTGAATCGCCTTCATAATCGGCATCTACCATACGCGGGTGGTTGGCAATTTGGCGAAGTTTAGTCAGGCCCTGCAATACAATCATCTGCGATTTGGCGATGCCTTCTTCCTCAATACGCTCCAAAATCAGATTTCGATAATACGACTTCGCTTCTTCGTATTGAGCCGATTGGTCGGGAGTCATATCGCAATAAAGCACACTTTCTACTTTGTCGGGCAAATCGGTAGCGACCTGCGACTTATTACGACGGAGCATGAACGGCTTAATCAAGCCATAAAGCTTCGCGATTTTCCCTTCTTCGTGGCGTTTCTCAATGGGAATTTGAAATTCATTCCGGAAGAATGACTGACTTCCCAACAAACCCGGATTGATAAATGACATTTGCGACCAAAGGTCCATCGTGCTGTTCTCGAGCGGAGTGCCCGTCAGAATGAGCCGATAGGCCGTATTTAGCAGCATTACAGCCTTTGTAATGTGCGACGACGGGTTTTTAATAGCCTGCGATTCATCGAGAATGACGTAATTGAACCGGTAGTCGCTCAGTAGATCAATATCAATTCTGACAATGCCATATGAGGTCAGAATCAGGTCATAATCATTGAACAAAGCCGTGTTTTTGTCGCGATATGTACCGGTATAAATCATTACCCGAAGATCGGGAGTAAATTTTTTTGCTTCTAATTCCCAGTTATACAGCAACGAGGTGGGCATAACCAGCAAGCTCGGTTCGGTAGCACCAGCTTCTTTTTGCCCTTGCAACATAGCCAGCGTCATCACGGTTTTACCTAATCCCATGTCATCAGCCAGACATCCGCCAAAACGGTATTGCCGCAAAAAATTCATCCAGTCATAACCGGCCTGTTGATAAGGCCGAAGATTTCCGATGAATCGTTTGGGCAAAGGAAACTGTTCAATTTCTTCAAAATTGCGCAATCGTTCGAGCTTACGGCTAATAATGGTGGTGGCCAGATTATCGCGTTCCAGTTCCTGCACCAACGCAAGATGATGCTTTTGTAACACCAGCCGACCATCGCGATCAATGCCATCGGGATGCTCCAGAAATCCGAATAGCTCTGAATACTTCGTAAACCAGGCATCAGGAATAACGGCTATTTCGCCGTTGGGCAATGTGAATTCGTGCTTTTTATTCAGAATGAGTGTCCGAAGTTTCAAAAATGGAATCTCGAATTCACCGAACCGAACGTTGGCATAAATATCGAACCAATCGCGGCCTTCCTCAATAGATACGTTAATGCTCGAATAGCCCAGAAAGTAACGTTTTGTATCCTGCGCATCCTGTCGAAGTAAAAATCCGGCCTCCTGAAGCTGCCCATTATGGTTCGACAGCCAGGTGAACGCTTCTGCCTTCGAGATCGCCAATCGCCCATGCCGTAAATCAAGGCCCGTATCGCGCAGAAACGCAAGTTTATGGCGTTCCAATCGCTGGTCCCGGCGAATTTTATGGAAAATATAATCATCGTTTTTCTTTTCCAGGCTAACATTGGCCGATGCTCCAAAGCTATCGAACTGAAACGTAAAATCGCCGTATTGAAACGACAGATCGAACACGATACGCTGGCCCGTTCCTTCATCCCCATCGGCCCCGTCCGAACCGCCCTGAAACAGCGATACCGGGACAGATTTGCTCGACTGCACCACCTCAGAAACTGTCAGAACGGGCACCGGCTCCATAGCTTCGGTCCGAATCTCGAACCCTTTGGCATACACGTCATAAGACGCGATTAGGGGCGTAACGAATCGCTCGTAATACTGCTGCTCCAGGTTCCGTGGAATAATAATATGATTTTTCGTAAAGAACGGCCGCAGTTTTTTACCGTCTACATTTTTACTAAAATGATAAAGCCGATTGCTAACCAGTAGATAGGCTGGCTCATCGCAAATCATCAACGCATCTTTATACTGAAATTCGACCCGTTCTGTATCACCAGATACGCCCTCTCGTGGGCCGCCCTCTCGTACGGGAATTGGGTAACGGATAATGGGGAAATAGTGCGTGGAGTCCGTATTTCGGACAAAGTGAAAATGCACACGTGCTGGTTCGGGCATCCAGATAATGGGTTCCCAAGCCGGATTACCATCATTGCCCATGACATAAAAGGGCTTGCCGGTCAACAGTCCCATAATTTGGGCTTTTATCGTCTCCAGATAACCACCAATAGCTTCCTGAATAAGTTTATCGCCTTTATGGGAATCGTATATTTTTAGAAAAAAGTCAACAGCCGGTAACTTCCTGGTATTAAACTTCTTAACGATGGTATCCTGCTGAATGCTATCAATAAGTTTTACCAATTCAAAGTCTCGTTCATCTAAGCCTTTGGCAAACTCGCCGACGTTTTGTGTGGAAAGTGTCTGATTTTGCAAGGTTAATTCGCCCCGACTGTTGCGCTGCACTACAAAAGCCTCAATGAGATAGCCCAGAAACTCGTGATCCAGCAACGAATACACGATTTGAAACGGTTGCAAAGGCGAAACTTTCATGGTAACGATGCCATTCAGCGCCAATCCTTGTAATGGGTTGGGCAGAACGTTAGAAAAAGGTGGACAATCTCAGAAAAGAAACCGCGTGGATGAGACCGTTGACAGATGCAGAAAGGCGAGGTAAAATCACTCACAATGAACAACTTACCGACTAAACACACTTGTCAAAGGTTTCAAATATACGAATCAAAACAAAATGTACAAGAGAGAATTTGACAAAATCAGTAAATGGTAAAACTCAAGGAGACGAACCCCAGAACTTGAGCGAAATTAAGTTAGAAAGGGAGGCAAAATTTAACTAGGTATCAGAGTCAGCAGTTTCACACCTGAATTATATTATCTGTGATCATGCCAAAATTTAGCCAAAGACCAAGTTTAGATACATGCTTTAGATGTGAACTGAATCATTTATGGCCCTGTAATGTGATTCCAATGGGGTCACATTACAGGGCCATATTTACTGGCTGGTTACTTTTCCTTTATATCCGTTTTTAGTTGCTCAAATTTCTTCCATAACACATAGGATGCGAGCATTACACTAAGAAAAATCCAGGGGGAGATTATTAATACGATACTATCACCAGCAAAAGCGCGAGACGCCGATGCGCCTATAAAGTGAATGGTGAAACCTGCATAAGCCCATTCTTTAAGCGTGTAAAATCGCCCTTGTACTACCGCGATTGAGCCTAGAATTTTTGCAGTGCCCAGGATTGACAATAGGTACATTGGGTAGCCCAAATGCTTCATAATTTCCTTCCCTTCTTCTACTCTCATTACGCCAGCAATACCGTCCATCAACATGAATAGGGAGAATAAAATGGTAACTACCCAATACAGAGTTTTAGTTGTTTTCGGCTTCATATTCAACAGATTACTTTAGGTTAGACTTTAAACAAAAAAATTACCTAATTTAAAGATAGTATTGCTCTTTATACTAAATATAATTCACTACCCATTTCATACTATTATTTCTATAAAAATACAATTTCTCTTCAAAATTAATGGGGTAAAATACGGCAACGATAGGGGTTGTTTACAACATTAATTATCGTTATTTTTGATCATGAAACACGTCTCTATTCTTGTGCCAAAAGGCCATACGAGCTTAAGTAATATTGAGGGAACACATCAAATACTTTCCGAAGTAAATGGGTTTCATACTGCAATGGGCAGAGATCCACTTTTTAACGTACAGCTGATAGGAATTTCCAAAGAGACTAGACAAACAAATGGGTTATTTACTGTAAATCCAGATTGCTTACTCAAAGATGTAAAAAAGACGGATTTGATCATTATTCCTGCTTTACATGGCGATCAACATCAAGCAATGGTTCTTAACAAAGAATTTCTCCCCTGGATTGTAGAACAGCATAAAAAAGGTGCCGAGATTGCCAGTTTTTGTCTTGGGGCTTTTTTTCTGGCAGCTACGGGTTTACTAAGAGGAAAACAATGTGCCACCCATTGGAAAGTTGCGAATGAGTTCAGACATATGTTTCCTGATGTAAATCTCGTAGATGACAAAATTATCACTGACGAAAATGGTATATATACCAGCGGTGGTGCATACTCGTATTTGAACCTAGTTTTACATCTAATTGAAAAACATGCAGGCCGAGATATGGCAATTTTAACTGCTAAAGCTTTTATGATTGATATAGATAAAAATAGTCAATCACCCTTTATCATATTCCAGGGACAAAGAGAACATGAGGATGAACCCGTAAAAAAAGCACAGGAATTTATTGAGACTAACTTTCAAAATAAAATAACAATTGACCAATTAGCAGATATGCTGGCCTTAGGCCGCAGAAGCCTTGAGCGACGATTCAAAAAAGCCACTAGCAATACAGTTACAGAATATATTCAACGGGTAAAAATTGAAGCCGCAAAGAAAAGCCTTGAAACCAGCCAGAAAAATATAAACGAAGTGATGTATGATGTCGGTTATTCTGACACGAAAGCTTTCAGAATTATTTTCAAAAAAACTACAGGAATCACACCTATTGATTACCGAAATAAATACAATAAAGAAGCCGTTTTTGCTCAGCCGCAGGTCCTATTTTTTTCAAAACATTGACAGAAAGTTCTGTCCAGAGTAGTTAAAGGAATCTCATAGGCTATTCTAGAGGAATATTAAACACGCCAAAAATAAAAAAGCCTTGTAATACACTGTATTACAAGGCTTCAATAATTAATGTACCAGGAGCGGGAGTCGAACCCGCACGGGCGGATGCCCACAGGATTTTAAGTCCGGCGTGTCTACCAGTTCCACCATCCCGGCAAGCCATTCTCATTTACAAAAAAAGCACCTGATTGGGTGCCTTTTTGTTGAGCGAAAGACGGGGTTCGAACCCGCGACCTCGACCTTGGCAAGGTCGCGCTCTACCAGCTGAGCTACTTTCGCACTGTTCACTTGGTGGTCTTAACCAGCCTATCAGCGAATTGTGGATGCAAAGGTAGCTAATTTTTGATCTTTGTCAAGAGTTGTGCTTAAAAAATTTCTAACTAAAATTAATAAAATCGGACCAAAAACTGATTCTGAGTGAGTTATGAGCGTATTTTACAACAATGGGTCGTTTACCTGTGTATCGAAAACGCCTGTTAGAATGCGACCGTTACGTTTCACCTGTACCCAAATGCGGTAATGACCCGCCCGAGGGAAGGCATACGGAAATGCTACCATGTTATTAATTTTCATCTCATGAGCCATGCCCGGCATAGACGAAATAAGCATCCGATTTTTCTCGACCTCTGACAACGTTTTGAGTTTGGCAATATACGCGTCGATGCTATCGCGAAAATGAACAGCTTCGGGGTAATGAAATGTCCGGGAAGTGTCGGCAATGCGGCCGACCAATGAGCCTTCGGCCGCCATTGAGTAGGTTCCAATAGGATGGAGATGAATGTAAACGGTACCATCGGAGCGCAAAATAGCGGCATGGCCACCCATACCCAAATAGGGTTCCAATGGAGCTGCTTTCCCCTGAGCATCGGCTACCGCAAATTTCAGGCTATATAACTTACCTGCCTCTAAAACCTGTGTCGGCTTATCCATCCAGATCATGGTTGAACCGTCGTTAAGTTTGATGCTGGCGCCGGGTTTACCACACACGATCATGTCAGTATCTAAATGCGGCACCGGAACAGTGCTCGCTTTTGCACCCATCGCTTCGGTTGCAATCCAGCTATCGTCTGAATCGGTAGGTTTAGCGGCAGCAGCGGCCTCAGCACTAATTTTCAGAAAAGGGACCTCAACTGTGTCGGTTAGGGTTTCGGCAAAACCACTTCGGTACACCACATCGGTATAAAGCAAATATTTTCCGCCCGGTAATGGAGGCAGAGCAGCTTCATAGTTGAGGGTATCACGTCGGTTGGGATGCAAATGGGCGAAGGCATCTAGTCCCGGTATTCTGACCAAAAAGGCATGCATTAGTTTGCCATGATCAGGCAAAATATAACTTAGTGTCCGGCGCTTACGTCGGTTAGTGCCGAAACCAGTCGTATCAAATTGAATCGTTAGTTGTCGCTGGGCGTTGGCGATACGCACTGATGTACGAATGGGAGTTGGCCGATAGAGTTGTACATCGCGGTAGTCTTCTGCAGTGCTGTTCCACCACGAGCGCCATCCAGCCAAAATCAGCACAATCACCACCAATCCAATACTCATACCGGCTAATCGCCGACGGCCAAGTTTAACCGGTACAGCTTGGTTGGGAGCCACAACGCCATCGGCGTTACTGGCGCCAATAATTGTAATCAACATAACAACCAGCAACAAGCCCATAGCGGCTAATCCAAAGCCCGTCCCTTCGGGCATGTCGCGCAGGGCCGTTGCTATGGCCATCACCGGCACCACTACCTGCTGTTTGCCATCGGGACCGTCGATACTTAATTCAATACTCGACGACCCGGAATCCATCAGCCATAGATCACCTTCGTAGCGATTATTACCAATAAGGGGTAGCTGGTCATGTATTGGCGCGCCCTTGTCGCCGGAGCGGAAATAGATAGGCCGTGCTCCAATAGCGCTTACCTTTCCCTGCTCCACAAACACGGTAACTTTGGCGGTTCCAGGCACGACATCGGGCGGCTGAATGCTAACTAAAAGCTGGTACTTACCAACCTGTTTCTGCACAATTACACCCGAACTGCCAACATGCGCTTCGGCCATTGGTAAACGAATGAAGGTGAACAAGAGCAAAGAAATCAGAAGAAACCATTTCACTCCGAAAGGCTTTTTAGGTGTATTGGTATTCATTTCTCTGTTTTCTATATTTTTGCTTATCGCGCTATCCGTTTCATCCAATTACCCCACAGCAAACCGACTCGGGCAGAGATAGTTGCATAAACTAGTGCCTTCGCAAACCCAATACTAAAATCAGCAGCCGACTGGGTAATCCAGGGGGCAAATGCATAGCGATATTCCCAGTCGGGCGGGCTATTATACGTCCATGAATAGGAAAGAAAAAAGCCATTTTGAGCGTAGGGCGACGTTTGCAAAAACTCACCGAAAGGCCACTGTACAGCCAGTAAGACGACCATAAACGCGGCAGCATATAATCCGGCCAGCAACCAGTCATTTAGTTTACGACCACTGCTATTGGGGACATCAAAACGGTGCATTAACCAGTCGACGGCTAAGGCCGGAGTAATCAGCAGCATGGGGAAATGAAATGGCTGATAGTGGGTGATAGGATTTAGCACAGGGCCAAGCCGGGGTGTTGCCGGTAGGTACTGAATAATCCAGCTTGGCACGACCAAAGCCAGCATATAAAGTCCGGCAATGGTCGTTACAGGCCAGCGCAGTAAAGAGGCCCGACCCACCGCCAGCAAATAAAATGGAAATACAATGGCCGCTGTAACGTAATAACTCGAATGGTGCGACTCAAATTTACCCATCGACTCCGAAGCCAGCGAAAACAGCATACTCAGCAACAGGCCCGACGCAATGGCGAATAACCATTTCAGTCGGGTAACTCTCCGATTATCATCGGCGGTTAGCTGTTGCGGCCGGTTCCGGTATTGATTTTGTAAGGCGAGTACGCCCACCATCGCGCCGAACTGTACAGTCATAATACCAATGGCCAGAATCGTGTGCGGGGGTGTTAGAATCTGAACGTCAAGCCCATACGTATTGTGCCACCATTCGTCAAACGGAGCAGACGTCAACATGGCCAACGCGCCCCATACGCAGAACATAGCCCCCAGTGGCCCGTAGAAAACGCCCCAGAACGGAACAGCCATAGACCGACCAGTATGGTTTTTTGTCAATGTCAGGTTTAGTATCTGGTAAGCCGAAAACAAGCCTGATACGACAGCCCCAACGTAAATAACGACGTGAGGAGGTGCCAGCAAACCATCGCGCCCAATACTCATGTGCCACATAATGTCCCAAAGCAGGCCCATGACTACGCAAAACGACGAAAAAACGACAGCATAAATATAGGGTGGGATACCCAGCCGCCAGAAATTATGATTAGAGTGAAATGAGGAAGGAGTCGCTGGTTCCATAAAAATAATTGAGGCACTATGTTAAGTATGGGGAAATATACAAAAAGGTTGCTGAGCTGATAAGAAAAGTATAAACAGTAAAAATTCTCACTATCAGGCTATTCCTGAATAGTTTGCCATTCCGTTAACATTCACATACCTGCTTTATGAGTACTTAAGGAATTGATTAGCCTTCACTTGAGCCAACGGGACACCAATTAATTGGTTTATGGCGTTATTTGCATAGTCATTTGTGCTCTTGCTCCATCATCATGCTACGTTTAAATTCATCGGTTCGCGTCTTTTTATTCTCCGCCAAGGCGCTACTCTTTCTGGGATTTGGCCTGACTATGAGCGCGTGCGTTCCCGATTTTCTGCTCTCGGACTCCGATTGGGTAGTTATCGAAGCAGGCGAACACGAACCCGATCCCAAGCGTAAGGTTGGGTTGCTCATCAGCCCGCACGAAGTATCGGCAACGGTAACCTTCGACAGTTCGTGTATTTATGACGTTGGTGCCCTCGATGCCGATGACTGGAACAAAGTGATTGGTTTTGGTTTTGTGGGGTCCAAAGATCAGTCGCTGGGTGGGGTGCCTCCTCACCAGGTAGATGGCGCACGGGTGGGGTGGCGCTGGAATCCACAACGGCACTGTATTGATCTGGGCGCCTATATTTATGTAGAAGGGAATCGTATTGATTTTAAAGTGGCCGAAGCAGCGCTGAATACACCAACCAAAATGACCATCAAAATTGATTATGACCGGAAGGTCTATCAGGTTTTAGGTGGTAAAGCTGTACCTTTTACACACGACAAATCATTCGCGTATAACACGGGTCTTTACTTCGGCGGTACTCAGGTAGCCCCACACCGGATTCGGGTGAAGATTGTGGACTAGATGAAGTGCATCACAAGAAAATCACCGGCTATTCACTAAATGACAGCCGGTGAACTAACCCTACTAACCTAACTTATAAAAACACATTTATGGTAATGAAACAATTTGCGCCCGAAGCAACATGTTTTGGCATGGTTGACACTGGCACTCAATAAGCATTCCTCTTTTTCACTCCTTGATTTAATTTCATACTGGCTCCTACATGCTGGACATTCAGTACTGCACCGATATGTCTACTGACAGCTACTGCTCCCTGAAAATTAGTTTAACTAACAAGCACGTTAACTTCTCCCTTTTTTTGGAATAGGGGGACATTCTGGAAAGCTGGAGCATACATGCCTGCATTGCAGGAAGCCAGAAAAAGGCTCACCAGCAACAGGCCGATGTCCTAAAATAGTGCGTTTTCATTCCAAACGGTGTGATTTATACGTTTATTGGCCTGAACAAGAATAGCTGGCTGATTCAACCCGTCGGTCTGTGCCTTTAAACGGCCCAAAGAGCGTTATGTAAGGACACAGACTGAGGAGTAGGAGACCTATACCGTTTCCAAAACGGTATAAGTTTTGTTGGCAGGCCAAGGAGGTATGGAATAGCGCTGTTATTTTTTCCCGGCAAACGTGAGCGGCATACCACTACTAGTCTGAGCGCTGATGGTCAGTGTTTTATTGTCAATCACGGCAGTTCCGGTATACCGAGTGCCATACCCGACAATGCCAATAGTGACCTTGTTATTGGTAATAGGCAGATATGGATCACTTAGCACAAGACCATCCGGACCACCTACAATCGTAACCACCACATGATCGGCATCCACTTTTGTGAGTGTTACGTAGCTGTCAGGATAATTCTTGGCGTTGTCAATCAATCCACCCTTGTAGGTTCCGTATACGGAATCATCAACTGCGGGGAGTGCCGTCGTCTTTGTGCCGGTGAATGTCATAGGTACTCCTCCGGTATTCTTGACAGCCATTGTAATCGTTTGCCCATCTACAGAAGCGGTTCCGTCAAACCGGGTGCCGTAGCCGACTATACTTACCGAAACGATGTTTTTACTGATAGTCAGATACGGGTCGCTTAGTACCAATTCATTGGCTCCGCCCACAATAGTGAGCACGACGTGACCCGCGTCTACCTTCGTTACCGTCATGTAACTATTCGGGTAGCTTTTGGTGCCCTCTATCAGCGTACCACCGTAGGTACCAAAAAGCGATACTGTATTAACAATTGGCTTATCCGCAATAACGGTAGCCGCATACACCTGCGTTGTGCCATCCTCCGCCGTAACGGTATATGTAACGGCTTTGCTGAAATCCTGCACTACGTTCGTGGCGGGCGAAACAGTGGCTTTATCAGATACCGTAATGGTGGGCACCAGCTTCGTTACGTCCGTAGCCGATGCGACGGTAGCCGAAATGGTTTTAGCGGTGGCATCAACCGTAGCCGTTACGGCTGGGCTTAGAGCACTGAAGGCAAAGGCAGTTATCGCCTTAGCGGAGCTTTTGGTCGTCGTGCCGGGGTTGGTAGTGCCACCGGGCGTTACGGCGGGTTCTTCTTTCTTACAGGAGACAACCCACAACAGCAGTAGGCAAAATAGGGTGGATAGAAGAGAGTATGAGGTTTTCATTGGCTTGTTTGGTTTGAAAAAATGGTGCGGATAGATTTTGGCAGTATTTACCTTATCCCTCGGCTTGTACAGTAGCCGAGGGATAGAGAGCGTTGAGGTGATGAGCGAGAATTACTTCTGGATCTTAATGTCAAACACGATGAAATATCCGGTGCCTTTTTTGCCTAGTTGCTTCATTCGCATTACGCCTTTCTTGCCATCCTGGGTAACAATGCGGTATAAGACCTTGTCAAATAGTACAGAAGGTGCACAATTCACTCCGCCAACCGCATCATCAGCGACAATAGTATAATCGGCAGCACCACCTTCTGTTTTTAGCCTGGCCTTGTCGACAAGGGCCGCAATGTCAGCCCCAAAAGACAATCCATTCCACTGATCAGATGATGCATAAGTGTTATCGGCAGTGACGCTGTTTTTTGTAATAAACTCGATCCCTCCTTTCCGATAGGTACTCCACTTCTGATCAACTATTACCCTATTCAATTTGCCTACTCCACAACTACCACCACAAAGGATGACATTGGCCGGTGTGTACAATTCCAGGTTGCAATAACCATTCAGGAGTCCATCGATCCGGTCAGCGTATTTGGCACCGTCTTTCAGTTGGAAGACCGTACCTGTTTTATAATCGATCAGGCATGAGTCCGTCAATCTGTCGTCAGTTTCATTGACGGTCATCCGTACATTAGCAAAGTAGTAGGCATCGGTTGATGCGGTTACGCTATATACCTGTGTACTCCCGTCTTCGGCCGTCACCGTATACGTAACAACTTTAGAAAAATCCTGTGCCACACCCGACGCTGGCGAAACGGTAGCCTTCTCTGATACCGTAATGGTGGGGACTAATTTCGCCACATCGGCCCCGGCGGGTAAGAGGGCTTTAGCGGTTTTGGCGGTGGCATCAATAGTGGCCGTTACAGCGGGTGAAACCGCACTAAAGGACATCGTCAACATCGCCTTGGCCGAACTTTTTTGGGCCGCCGTGACCGTTACGGTCACGCTGTAGGCTTGCGTGCTGCCATCTTCGGCTGTGACGGTATAGGGAACAACTTTGCTGAAATCCTGCGCCACACCCGAGGCCAGCGAAACGGTGGCTTTGGTTGAGATAGCAATGGTGGGCACCAACTTCGTTACGTCTGTTCCGACGGGCAACGTAGCTGAAATGGTTTTGGTGGTGCCGTCTATGGTGGCATTCACCGCAGGATTGAGGGCGCTGAATGCAAAAGCGGAGATTACTTTTTCCGAACTCTTCGTCGGGGTGGGCGGAACAACAGGATCTTCTTTCTTACAGGAGACAACCCATAGCAAGAACAGGCAAAACAGCGTGGATAGAAGGCGAGATTGTGTTTTCATGGCGATAGTATCAAAAAATGTGGAGACATCATTAATGTTCTTACTGAAACTAATTATGTCCTCTAAGTTGCGGGGAGTATGTCATAAAATGCCAGCAAGCCGGGGTGAGTAGTCGGCTTTTCAGGGCGAACGGCCGTTTTTTTAGGGTAAAAAGAAAGGAATAGTATATACTTATAACTCGCTGGTAAGTGGAAAGCAGAAAGCCAGTAACCCATCAAAACTGGCTACTCACCCAGCCACTGCAACTACTGGCAGAAAGTCCATTGAGAAAGCCGGACTAAAGTTGTACGTTCGGCGCATACATCCGTTTGATGTTCTACCGTTTCGCCACGTATCTCGCTCTTTGTTGCTGGCTACCCTTTTGGGCAGTTGCCCAGCCGGTGGAGACTGTGCGGATGAAAACTGTACCGGGGCCTTACCTGCGCTTCGACCAGTTTACGGTTAACAATGAAGCCTTTAAGCAAGCCTATCACAAACTCATGGCACTGCACGATAGCCGGGGTTATTTGTGGTTCCTAAGTGAACCTAACACCAGCGAGCAGATGATTCGGTATGATGGCACATACTATAAGTCGTTTGGTTCAGCCGATTGGTGGGGTATTAAAGAAAATGAGTTTCATGAAATATGGGCATTTAATAAAAAAGGACTTTGCCTTTTCGACCCACTCACCGAAACCTTTCGGTATTTCCAAAATCCATTAGTAAAGGGGACCACTCTAGGTTACTGGGTTATGGGAAAAGGTGGCAAAAATTGGTTTGCATGGAGTGACTCTTCGTTCGCAAAGATGCCCATTAAACCCTTTATTGAATTTGATACCCGCACCCGCTTAGTACGCCGGATTACCCCTGCAAGACTAATTAACGGATTTACCGGAAAAATAGAAGATGAAAAATCATTCGCCTTCCTACCACTCACCAGCAATGCTGCGGGACAAGTGTGGGGCGACACCCGTAGTGCAGCCAATCATACCGTTAGCTACTATGACACTCGAACCAATGCCTTAGTGTGGTATCCTGTTAGTGGAATTGTGGCTTCTGATTTTAACAAAAGTGAAGCTTCTGACCAGAGATTAGACTTTATCACTGATATTAAAGTTGATGGCAGATACATCTGGGTCAGTAGCGGGAGCCATATTGGTCTATTGCGATTGGATACACAAACGGGGCAGTGGAAGCAATATTTCATTCCAACAACTGCCTACAACCAGGTGCTGCGAATTATTCCGCGCAATGACCAACAGTTTTGGCTGGAAACCGATGGAGCCCCCGTCCTTTTCGACAAAATGACCGAAACGCTTCATACATATTCCCACATACCAGATAATAGCTTCACACCTGATGATAATGCCCAAATTTATAGTTTAGGCCATCACAAATCCCTTTGGATGGGGATGACGGCACGAAATGGCTCAGCCAACCTGAGTGTATTATATGAATCGAAACAGGTTTTTCAGATCAGCGATACCCTGGGAAACGTGCGCGTACTTTACAAGAAAAACCATAAGCTGTATTATACCTACAATACAGACCGGGTACATTTTGCAGAATACGATGAAGTGTCAAAGAAGTCGATAACGTTGTATAGCCTGCCTCCAAATGAATTCTCATTGTCCTTCTTATACGAAGCACTGCCCGATACTACCAATCAAACGATCTGGTTAGTCGGAAAGTCAACAGTAGGCAGCATTTTTCGCTTTGATGAAAAACGTCGAACTGTTCAACCCGTACAGGCCACAATTCAGGGGCTTCCATTAGGTGAAAATCAGACGGAGAATTACAACGAAATCCGATGTATAGCGCAGGATCAGGCAGGAAATGTCTGGTTTCCTGCATACAATTTACCAAAAGGGCATCAGGGAAATTTACTTAAATTCGATAGACGCACAAAGCAATTTATGGGTTTTCGTTCGGGAACGCATGGTCTGGCAACAGGTCAATTCCGGTCGGCAACAGTAGATAGTAAAGGCCAGCTTTGGCTGGGCTATCGAGGTGGCGGTATAGTGCTAACGTTTGACCCAGAAAAAAATGAGGCTACGAATAGAATGTCTACCACAAATCTGGACTATCGGGATGTTGTAAAGATTGTGGATGACTCTGACCGAAACGTGATTTGGGTAGCCCGGTATATGGACGGTCTGTGGCAATACGACCGCCGAAAAAACACCAGCCGGCAAATACTCACGGAACCCATACTAAGTGTACATCTTACCAAAAGCAAGACTCTCTGGCTCAAAACCCTGACAGGATTGGTGCGATTCGTGCCCGAAACAGGACAGCAAATGCGATTGGGTTCAGAATACGATTTGCACAATTTCAATTACTCTCCTTTTTCAAAAACTGACGATGATGAGTTTTTCTTTGAGAAGTTCCGCTTCTTCGATCACGACATCAAACCCGATACCACGAAGCCAAGGGTGGTTTTTAGTTTTCTAAAGGTGTTTGATCGCGAATTACTGCTACCTCATAACCTTAACTACACACAGAGTATTGACCTCAATTACGACCAGAATTTTTTCACAATTGGCTTTTCAGCCCTTTCTTATTTTCAGTCCGAACATAACCAATACGCCTACCGGTTGGTGGATTTCAACAAAGACTGGGTCAACGTGGGCAATAAGCCGCTGGCCGTTTTCTCAAACGTTTCGCCGGGTAATTATCAGCTTCAGGTTAAAGGCAGTAATAATGATGGTATCTGGAGTGATATAAAAACGATATCAATTCACATCATTCCCCCTTTCTGGCAAACGTGGTGGTTTCGCACCCTGGCCTTTGCCTTATTGATTGTGGTTGTGATAACCCTGTATCGTTTTCAGGTAGAACGTCGAACGCTGAAAGCCCGCTTAGAAACGGAAGAAGCCAAACGGCGGCAATCAGAAGCCGAACTGAATGAAAAAGAAGCCGCCTTTCAGCTCAAAATCTCGCAAACCGAAATGTCGGCTTTGCGCTCACAAATGAACCCGCATTTCATCTTCAACTGCCTCAACTCGATCCAATATTTTACCGCCCAAAACAACGCCGAAAAAGCCTCCAGCTACCTCACCAAATTCTCCCGCCTGATCCGGCTGGTGCTCGAAAACTCT
>CAXVWN010000217.1:0-9697 GCA_964263725.1 Spirosoma sp. | reverse complement strand
ATTCAAATGGCCACCGGTGATGTGATCGGTTTACTAAACGCCGACGATTTTTACCGCCATGACCGCGTCATTGAAAACATGGTTGCTACGTTCGAACGAACGGGCAGCGATGCCGTTTATGGCGATATGCTGTACGTAGACCGCATTGACACCAGTAAGCTTAAACGTTACTGGCGATCAGGTTGGTATAATGATAATGCCTTTTTATGGGGCTGGATGCCTGGCCACCTGTCGTTCTTCGCAAAGCGACAGTTGTATGACCAACATGGTCTGTTTCGGCTTGATATGAAGAGTGCAGCAGACTATGAATTGATGTTACGATTCATTCACAAAAATAGAGCCAAACTTGCGTACATGAACGAGGTAACTATTGTAATGCGAGTGGGTGGAATCAGTAACAGCAGTTTACAGAACCGCCTACGGGCCAATCGGGAGGATCGATTAGCCTGGCAACTTAATGGGTTGAATCCCTACTTTTTCACCTTCTGGCTCAAACCTTTACGCAAACTAAAACAGTACATTAGCAAGCCACCAGAATCACTTGACAAATGATTAAGCGAAGCCGTTTAATCAAATTTTACTTGTGTGAATAGATAAACCCATGATTTTTACGCTCTTTAGAATCTCAAATTGGGTATTCCGTTTTGAGTCAGGTAGCGTTGATCGCAGAGTTTTGTATTAAAACTCTGCGAGATTAATAGTCTCTAAACGTCCCGCCTTATGAATATTGATTTATTGATTGCGTACCTGCAAAATAAATTCAATGATGAATTGTTTACGCTTGGCTTGTACCAATGTGTACTCTCATTATTAGTTGCCTGTTTTGTTTCTATAGTAGCCATTCCGGTCGTTATCAAGATTTCGGAGTTGAAATCGCTCATGGAAAAACCCGGCGAACGCCGGTCACACTCGACACCCACACCAACATTTGGCGGTATTGCCATCTTTGCTGCGATTTTAATCGCTTATTTTCTGTGGCCAAGCATTGACCAAACCGACATTTACCGCACAAATTTGTCTATTGCGGGCATGACTATCTTATTTTTCATCGGCATTAAAGATGATTTAGTTGGTATTGATCCGGCCAAGAAACTTATGTTTCAGGTGCTGGCGGCCATGATTCTGATTCTCTTCGGCGATCTGCGTGTCGATTACTTATACGGAATTATGGGTTTTCACCATATTCAACCAGTGGTAGGTGTGATCTTAACCTGCTTCATTTTTATTGCGTTAACAAATGCCATTAACCTTATTGATGGAATTGATGGATTGGCAGGGGGTATTGCTACTATTGCCAGCGGTACATTTGGCGGCTGGTTTTTACTAACGAATCATTTTACGATGGCTTGTCTGGCATTCACCTTAACGGGTGCCTTACTGGGTTTCCTGCGCTTTAACTTCTCAAAAACCAGTAAAATTTTCATGGGCAATACCGGCTCGCTGATTATTGGTTTCCTGCTGGCTTTCTTTGCCGTACGGTTCGTTAATTTAAATGCATCGTATCGATATGAGCCGACCGCCTTTTTTAACGCGCCAATCATTGCGATTGTGATTTTAATCATACCAATTTTTGATACATTACGGGTGTTTCTGGTTAGGATTTTGGCTGGTCGTTCACCATTTTCAGCTGACCGCAATCACATGCACCATATTCTATTGGACAATGGTCTTTCACACGCTGGTGCAACCGCCGTGTTGTGTGGTATATCGTTATTCAATACGGTTCTTTTCCTCCTCCTCCACCGCAACATATCAAACACCCTGTCTTTGATAATTCTGGGTTGTTTATTCGGTGTGTATATGGTTGTGAGCTTCACACTCAAAATGCGGGTCATGTACGTTTCCACTCACCCGCGCCGTCGAAAAGCGGTGCTACGGAGGGAACTACAAAATGGCATTGTCGGACGTCGTATCGTTGACTATTTATAAGTAATAGCCATACAGCATAAAAAAATCCCGTCGAAATTTCGACGGGATTTTTTTATGCTGTACCTACCTTTTTATCAGCTTGCTTTAATCAAAATTCAGGATAACACCTCTTTCTTTTCGATACCTTCGGGTTGGCCTTCCAACACGGTTTTGGCCTTTTTGACTACGTTTTCAACGGTAAAGCCAAAATAAGCCATTACTTCCTCGCCAGAACCAGACAAACCAAAACGATTCATGCTGAGTGTTGTTCCTTCGTCGGTAACGTATTTATGCCAGCCAATTGGCGATCCCATCTCAACAGCAAGCCGCTTACGAATAGAGGGAGGCAACACGCTGTGTTGATAGGCTTGATCCTGTTTTTCAAATAATTCCCAGGAAGGCATGCTCACGACTCGTGCCTGAATGCCCTGTTTTTTCAGTTCTGTCTGTGCGTCTAATACTAATGACACTTCAGACCCCGTTGCTATTAGAATAAGTTGGGGTGTTCCCTCGGCTTCACTCAAAATATAGGCTCCTTTTTCGAGACCCCGCGCTGATCCGTAACTGCTTTGATCAATAACGGGTAGCTTTTGCCGGGAAAGTATCAAGACGACGGGACTTTTGGGTTGTTGCATCGCCACGCGCCATGCTTCAACGGTTTCGTTAGCATCGGCGGGACGGATAACAACGATATTCGGAATAGTACGCAACGAAACATACTGTTCAATTGGCTGGTGAGTAGGCCCGTCTTCGCCTAAACCAATACTATCATGCGTAAATACAAACGTAGCGGCCGATTCAGCCAGAGCCGTTAGACGAATTGCGCCCCGCATATAATCTGAAAAATTCAGGAACGTACCACCGTAGGGATGCACGCCACCGTGTTGTGCCATTCCGTTGAGCGCGGCTCCCATAGCATGTTCACGCACGCCAAACCAAATGTTCGAATTACTGTAGTGACCGGGCTGAAAACTAACGTCGCCCTTTGTTGGCATCTCATTAGACGAAGCCAAATCTGCCGAACCACCAAAAAGATAAGGTACTCGTTTTTTCAGCGCGTCTAGTGCTTTACCTGATGCCTGACGAGTGGCCAGCGGGCCATCGGCGGGCGTAAACAGAGGAAGGTCTGCTTCCCAGTCTTTAGGAAGTTTACCATCAAATGATAGACTGAAGGTTTCGGCTTCTGTTGCAAACTGGGCTTTGTACGCATCAAACCGTTTTTGCCAGTCGGTTTGCAAGTCGGCTCCACGCTTTCCAGCTTCGAGTAAGTGAGGCTTTACCTCATCAGGTATGACAAACGACTTATCAGGATCGAAACCGAAAAATTCCTTGGTTTTACGCAAATTTTCTTCGCCCAGCGGACTGCCATGAACTTTACTGGTTCCTTCCTGAGGGCTGCCAAAACCAATAATAGTACGCACAGCAATGATTGAAGGGCGTTCTGTCTCATTCTGTGCCGCCCGAATAGCGCCATCAATAGCATCCAGATCATTACCATCAGCAACATGCTGCGTATGCCAGCCATAAGCCTCAAAGCGGGCCATACGATCTTCGGTAAAGGCCAGACTGGTAGGGCCGTCCAGCGAAATCAGGTTGTCGTCGTATAAATAAATCAACTTACCCAATTTAAGGTGACCCGCCAGCGAAGCCGCTTCTGAAGCGATACCTTCCATCAAATCGCCATCGCTGACAATACAATAGGTGTAATGATCCATTACGGTATGGCCATCCCGATTATAACTCGCAGCCAGAAAAGCCTCAGCCATAGCCATGCCTACACTATTAGCGAATCCCTGACCGAGTGGCCCTGTCGTTACTTCAACTCCCGGTGTCAGATTCGACTCGGGATGGCCAGGTGTTCGGGAATGAATCTGCCGGAAATTCTTTACATCATCGAGCGAAAGATCATACCCGTATAGATGCAGCATACTATAAAGCAAAGCTGAGCCGTGCCCGGCCGACAACACAAATCGGTCTCGATCGGGCCAGTGCGGATCTTTAGGATTAAAACGCAAAAAGCGCGACCAGAGAACATAAGCCATAGGAGCTGCGCCAAGCGGTAAACCGGGGTGTCCGGAATTGGCTTTCTGAACGGCATCAACCGACAGCAGTCGGATGGTATTGATACTGAGTTGGTCGAGATCAACTGATTGATTAGACATAACGGGAAAGGCGAACGTTGAAAAATAATCCTGTTTCATTGACGTATTTTTAGCCAAGTACCAGGATGTATAGATTAACTACCAAACGCAAAAGAAGATTGAAAAAATTTATTGACGTGGCGACTGTAGGTTGGTTATCAATCAAATACATCCATCATTCCTTAGAATTATAGCTTACTCTGTTTATTTATTACGCTTTAGAGATACTGGTCTAATAGTGAGTTTTTTCTCTCAATCTATTCCTCTTGTCTCCGTTTTGAGCCATACGGTTAACTGATCTATCTGAAATTTAACGTTAAATTGCCAGCCATCTCAACCGCAGAAAAAAGACGCGCAGTAGCAGCGAGCTACCGCGTCGACAGACCAACCCATCAATGAAAGGAAACGAGCTGGATTTGTTCTTGAGTATAGGTTATTTTCGGATGCAGCAGGAGATTTTTACATGCCAATATGTAGTTTTCAATAATACCTATTGCCCCGTACACTGGTTGCGTATCGTATTGGAAAACGTTAAATACGGACCAAAGCAATCCAGGTTATTCAGAATCAACGAAAAATTTTCGGTAACCATTAATCCCTTCGTTCTTTCTAAAGAAATAGAGGCTCTGTATGCGTTGTATAGAAGCGCTGTAGATTTTGATGCGCCCGAATCTGTCGAATTCTGGTTGATGAACGGAGCACATCATACCGTGTTTGATACCTATATGATCGAAATTCGCGATGATAGCAAGCTGATTGCGGTCGGCATTTTCGACAATGGCGAACGAAGTATTGCCGGTATTATGAATTTTTACCATCCAGATTATCGCAAACAAAGTTTGGGTAAATATCTAATGATGTTGAAAATAAATTACGCTCAACTTCAGCACAAAGAATACTATTACCCCGGCTACTTGGTCAGTAATTATCCCAAATTCGATTATAAGTTATTCTCCTGTGAAGCGGCTACCGAAGTGTTTGATGAGACTAGTGGACAGTGGTTTCCTTTTTCATGGGAAGTAGTAAATATCCTGGCTGCCAATATGTTGGGTGATCATTGATTAGATTATTTTAATTACGGAGTTAACCGCAATAATAATGGGCTGTTCGCTTTGTGCTTTTTTTAACCAAATTCTTAATTTCCTGAGGGCGAGTAAACTGATTAAACCTTTTCGCTTAATCTACCGCCTTGACATTGGCATGATTATATTCTCTGAACGATAAGTAATTAGATATAAAAAATTAAGGCAATCCAAAAAAAGTAGTCGCTTATTGAACAAACTTTAAATTATTTATTTTCCCATAACAATATACCTTATACATACGAAATGAAAATTACAGTTACTTAATCTAACAATTATACAAAGAGCGGTATGTTACTTACAAATCCAATAGCGTAACGAATAAATAGTTAATACCTACAATTATATATCTATCTCATATTCAGAGTTTTAATTAAATATTATAGGCAATTTCTGTCCATTTCTCTGTAGTATCTACGCTATTGTCTTAAACGAATTTTCAACATTGCTTATAAGACTTAGTAAATGAGTTGAACATGCCAGTTCTTTTTAAAGGTATTTTCTTTCCTGATCAGCTTGACTATGCTCTTCGTCAAGCACCTTGAATACTGTAGTTTTCTCAACATCTAGTTATTTGGATCAAATATTGTATTACGGCAAATCACCTATTTTGTCAATCAAATAACTTATCTGTTTACTTTCAAACTTTATGAAAAATAAACTTTTATTTATCCTGCGATATGTAACCCTATTAGCTTTTTCGAACATAAGTTTTGGGCAGGCGCCTAATTTAGGAACAGCCTCTGGCTTTGCACTCTTTACCGGCAATGGAGCCTTTAACGTAAATGTTGCCTCAGTGGTGACTGGCGATGTTGGTACGAATGTTGGCGCCTTCAATGGATTTCCACCAGGAACACTTACAGGACAAATTCGTTTGCCAAGTAGCCCCGAAGCAGTTCAGGCAGCCACCGATGTAACGTCGGCATACAACTCAATAGACCCCATCGCTTGCGATGTCATACTAGCGCTCCCTGAGCTAGGCGGCCAAACTCTTACGCCAGGCGTTTCTTGCCAGAATACAGCCAGTCCTACTTCATTAAATGGAACCTTAACGCTGAGTGGAGAAGGTATATATATTATTAAATTAAGTAGTGCTTTAACAACAGGCACTAATTCAGTGATTTTACTAACGAATGGGGCTTCTGCCAATAATGTATTTTTTCAAGTAAATGGAGCCGTTACTTTAGGAACAGGGTCTACTTTTAAAGGAACGATATTAGCTAAAAACGCTATTTTCTTAGGTACACAGGCAGTTCTTAATGGTAGAGCCCTGTCGGTTGAAGGTGCTATAACGTTGAATGATAACACAGTTACTATAGTGCCAAGTGTGTCCTTGAGTGCTGTCGCCGGAGCTTGCGTCCCGGCAACTAATCAATACACAGTAACGGGCACTATTTCATTAACGAATGCTTCGGCGGGAAGTGCTATAATTACAGATGGCGCATCGACAACAACTCTTTCTGTTAACGCAGGAGACACATCGATACCTTATAGCCTGACAGGCTTAACCTCAGGAATAGGTAGCCACACTGTCTCGGTGAGCTACGCCAGCACAATTTCCAGTGCGACTTATACGGCCCCGACCTCCTGTACAGTAGCTTCAGCCAGCCTGGGCGGTCTGGTCTTCTCCGACTATAATAATAATGGCCTACAGGATGGCAGTGATACACCTATTCCGGGTGTGGTCGTTACCTTGCTCAATGCAACCAGTACACCCGTTGCGTCAACAACAACGAATGCATCAGGGACTTATAGCTTCACCGGTTTAACGTCTAGCGTTCCCTATTCAGTGAGCTTCACGACTCCGGCTGGCTACTCAGCTACGAGCAGCGTTACTGGCCCGGTGACACTAACATCCGGGGAGAACAATACAACATTAGGCGTGGGCTTCAGTGTGTTGGCACCCACACTTACCCTGAGTGCATCTGTCGATAAGGCCACTACCACAGTGGGCACGGCACTCACTTATACTATTGTCCTGACCAATTCGGGCAGTGGCCCTGCTAACAATGTCGTCGTTAGAGATTCTACGACGACCGGTCTTACCTACGTGGTTAACTCGGCAACTGTACCGGCGGGCACTACATTCACCCAAGGCACACCCGTTAGTAGCTGGTCTATTGCCACAATCGGTGCCGGTCAAAGTCTTACCTTAACCTTTCAGGCCGTTGCTGGCAGTTCCGGTATTCTCTATAACACAGTTACTATACCCGGTGATACGGTCAGCGTTTGTACCAGTATTCCAATACAAGTATGTGCAGGTCAGGACTATGAGATTGTTATATCGGCTCCAGCGGGTTATACCACTTACCAGTGGCTTCGCAACGGCACTCCTATACCACTGGCTACAACAGATAGCTTTACGGCCACCAGTGCGGGAGAGTACACCGTTCAGGTAAATAATGGCAGTTGCCCAAATGGAGCCTGCTGCCCGGTTATTATTGAAGAAGTATCCATGCCAGCCGCTCTGACCCTAACCGCTACAACGCCAGGTTGTATAGGAAATGTAGCTCAGGCTAATGGACAAATTACGTTACTGGGTCTGGATGCAAACCCTTATACCTATCAATACTCGGTTGGCAACACATTCAATGAAGCAACGGCGCAACCAGCCGTTGCCGTTGGGGCTACTGGTGTTCTAGCGAATACATTAGTAGGCGGACAGTCGTATACGGTGCGGGTCTTTAATTCAGCAGGCTGCTTTAGTGATTTGACGGTGTTCATTCCAACCCCAATTTGTGAATGTAAACCCGTATCCTGTACGCCATTTACTATCCAGAAATTAATATCTAAAAAGTAGCGTTCTATCAAACGCCTATTTTTAGATATCTGTTCTTTACTTCAGACGAACATTAACATTACCGTCGATGTGGGCATTATTTTGTTATGACCCATTAGTCAACTGTCCAGCATATTCAGTTTTACCACAATGCCTTTATCACTTAATGGGGCAATCTTAGTAATTGTGGGGGCTACGTTCTGTCAGCAGAAGGACTAAAACACTGGTTTTATCGAATTTATATGAAGTACTTTTCTACGCTGTGGCGTCAGGTTCTGGAACCTGACGCCACAGCGTAGAAAAGTATAAAATCCTGCCTGATATGTATTTGTTAAAGGGCTGATCAGTATCATACCGGGGGACTTGGCATGTGCTTACGTTTGTATCATCACTCACTTGTACACAAGCGCATCAGTATGATCCCGTCAACGATGAAAGCAGCGGTCCTGCACGGATATGGCCAGCCTTTACAGATTGAGCAGGTGCTCGTACCAACGGTAGGCGCCGGACAGATTTTAGTGAAGGTCGCAGCCTGCGGTGTTTGCCACACCGATCTGCACGCTATTGATGGCGACTGGCCCGTAAAAGCTACTTTACCCCTCATTCCCGGACACGAGGGCGTCGGCACGGTTGTGGCCGTGGGAACAGGAGTGACCCATATTCACGAAGGAGACCGCGTGGGTGTACCCTGGCTTTATTCGGCTTGCGGGCATTGCGAATATTGTTACACAGGTTGGGAAACCCTGTGCCACAGTCAGCAAAATACCGGTTATTCAGTGCAGGGCAGTTTCGCCGAATATGTTCTGGCTGATCCTGATTACGTAGGCCACATTCCCGATTCGCTGTCGTTTTCAGATGCGGCTCCTATTTTGTGTGCGGGCGTTACGGTCTACAAAGGGCTGAAGGAAACCGAAGTCAAACCGGGTGAATGGGTGGTCATTTCAGGGATTGGCGGACTAGGGCATTTAGCCGTTCAATACGCCAAAGCGATGGGTATGCGTGTAATCGCCGTTGATATAAGCCCCGAAAAACTTGAATTAGCCAAAGCCGTTGGTGCGGATTTACTCATAAATGCGACCACAGAAGATCCCGCTACGGTCGTTCAGACCAAAGTGGGCGGGGCGCAGGGTGTATTAGTAACGGCCGTGTCCCGAACGGCTTTTGCGCAAGGCGTTGGCATGCTACGTCGGCGGGGTACGCTGGCCGTGGTTGGCCTCCCACCCGGTGATTTTGATGTCAATATTTTCGACGTAGCCCTGAATCGTAAAACCATTCGTGGCTCCATCGTTGGCACACGTCAGGATCTGGCCGAAAGTTTAGCCTTTGCCGCTGATGGTAAGGTAACCGTTCATTACCAGACCGATCGACTCGAAAATATTAATCAGATTTTTACCAATATGAAAGCGGGTAAGATCGACGGACGGATTGTCCTTGATTTTGGCGATGCCAACTAAAGCAAGTGATGTTTACGCAACTATTTCCCATTCTTAAAAAGCCGCGCCAGTTGACACTGATCGCGGCTTTTTAATAACTGTATTTTAGAACCTATATATAAAATACATCGTAACAGCTCTGAAACCCCTAAATCCCCTGAAGGGGACTTTATCTAAGCACAAACCAAGTCCCCTTCAGGGGATTTAGGGGTTTAGGGTTCAGACAGTCCCTAGGAAATCACAGCGAAACTGTAATCACCCAACCGACATAGTTCTGTTGTTGTCTTGTTCAATAGTGAATCTAAATTCACAGGATAACCAAATGCCTGATCGTCAACGAGCAGATATGTATAG
>CAXVWN010000216.1:0-7222 GCA_964263725.1 Spirosoma sp. | reverse complement strand
TTGTCATGCTGGCACTCTCCATTTTCGTTTTCTGGGGACGTAGTACGAAGGCTACGAAGTGAATGAATAATGGATAATGTAGAATGGATAATGAACAATGAAAGTCTGCTGAATATCAAGGTGTTGTTCTTGCCAATTATTCATTTTACATTTATTTAGATTCACTCTTCCAGATAATTCAAATCCTTGTCATGAGTTTCAGGTATCGTCAGGATGGCGTAAAAACCGAGCATGAAGGTGACCAGACAGACAACCGCACCGGCATTAATGACACCCACCGATGGTTTTAGCGCCTGGTAACTCAGCGTCATTGGAATTAGAAAGGCACGTACCATATTCGGTACGGTAGTAGCGGCCGTAGCGCGGAGGTTGGTGCCAAACTGTTCAGCACTAATGGTCACGAACATAGCCCAGTAGCCATTTCCGAAGCCCAGACCCAAACAGAGCGCATAGAAAACGGTGGCACTTTTGATCCCGAGGTATAAACAGATGATGCTGAATACAAACGCAATAGCCATGAACAGAGCAATTGCTTTCTTGCGTGATTTCAGCGCCTGACTGATGAAGCCGTTGGACAGATCGCCGATGGCCATTCCAATATATAAACACGTTATAGCTAAGCCCGGTTGAATTTCTTCGGCAATGCCCCATGCTTTACCAAACTCATTGCTGAACGAAGCCAGAATACCCGTAACGAACCAGGATGGAATGCCAATCCCAATGCATTTTAGATAGCGACTTAGTCGATCTTTATTCGTAAAAAAGGAGAAAAAATTACCCCGGCTAACCTGTTTTTGGTGGATTATATTGGTGAACATTCCCGACTCAATTACCCCAAAACGTAATAATAACAGGCAAAACCCTAAACCACCGCCTACGAGAAAGGCCATTTCCCAGTCGAACAGTTTAACCGTAAAATAAGCGACTACGGCGCCCAGAACACCTATTCCCGCCACGAGTGACGTACCAATTGCCCGCTTTTCTTTCGGCAATATTTCGCTGACGAGTGTAATGCCAGCGCCTAATTCACCAGCCAACCCGACACCCGCCACAAACCGCATCAGGGCGTAATACGTAACGGGTTCCATGAACGTTACGTGCTTCACAAATCCACAGGCAATATTGGCGATGGAGTAGGTAATTATACTGCCAAATAATACCGACAGGCGTCCGCGTTTATCGCCAAGAATGCCCCATCCAATGCCACCAAGCAGTAAACCAGCCATTTGCCAGTTCATAATACGTCCGCCTACGGTTGAGATTTGGTCGGGTGTGAGACCCAGATCTTTCAGACTGGGTACGCGAACGATACCAAACAGCAGCAAGTCATATATATCAACAAAGTACCCAAGCGCAGCTACAATGATCGGCAAACTAAATAAGCCAACCGTAGCTGCCGAACCACCAGATGGTTTGGATGAAGTAGTAGGAACAACCATGCAGAAGGATAAATAATTAAAATAATTTGCCAATAATACTAAATTTCAAAATAATATTTCGACAAATAGTGTGAATGCACTAATTATTTTGTGGCTATTTATATAAGCCAACTCGGTACGCTACGTCACGAGATGTTACTAAATTGGTTTGTCTTGGTTATATTATTTCAGTAGCCCCATAGTTTCATAATTCCTTGAACGTCAAAAAAATCTTAATTCATCATTCTATACTCATTCGGCGTAATCCCCACTTTCTGCTTAAATAATCGGCTGAAATGTTGCGGGTATTTGAAACCCAATTCATACGCTATTTCACTGATTGATTTGCCCGTATCGAATATTCGTTCTTTGGCCAGTTCAATGAGTCTGAGCTGAATATAATCCAAGGCCGAGTTCCCCGTTTCTTTCTTGATTAAATCACCAAAATATTTTGCTGAAACATGCAATTTTTCCGCACAGTAAGCAACGGATGGTAAGCCATCCAGAACTAATCTTTCAGAATTAAAATAGTCATCCAGCAAGCTTTCAAATTTTTCCACTACTCCTTTATTAGTTTGCTCTCGAATAATAAACTGACGGTCGTAGAATCGAATATAATAGTTTAGAAATAGCTCAATGTTATCCGCAATAAGCTTCTTACTATGCTTATCGACAGGTCGTTCAATTTCGGTTTGAATTTTTTCAAAGCAATCCAACACAAAAAGCCGTTCTTTTTCGGAGAGATGCAAAGCCTCGTTTACATTGTACGAAAAGAACGTATACTCCTTAATCGTTTGGCCTAACGAAGTCCCCCGAATTAAGTCGGGATGAAAAAATAATACCCAACCTGAAGGCTGATGTAGACCACCATCATTTTCATCCTCTATTTCCACTATTTGTCCTGGAGCTACAAATACCAATGTGCCATTTTGGTAGTCGTAGTAATTACGACCGTATTTAACCGCACTGCATTTGGAATCTTTCAGAAAGACACCGTAAAGTTCAAAATGAATTTTGACTACGGGACCAGGGTGAGATTTTGACAAGTCTAAAATCGTAACCAACGGATGAGCCGTTGCCTTGCTATTATTAGCATTTAGTTCTTCTATACTCCCCAGCTTTCTTATTTCGCTCATAGTTGAGGCTTTTTTATACAAAACTACACGGTCTTTCACGCGTGCAATCGCAGTACTATACAGATCAGGAAAACTGGTAATGAATACAGGAATTTGTATACCTATACTTACTAAGATATGTCAGAATTTTGCCAAAGAAATTGCCTAACCAGATTCTAATACTATGAAAGTGTACGTTTTAGCATTCATCCTGTCAAGCCTTTTTACTAGGGCACAAGCTCAAAAAACAACCGGCCAACGATTTGGCGAAGAAAGACTTCAACAGATCGAAGACCGAATGGCTCTGAAAGCCTTAGTGGATGAATTTTCGATCCTGGCCGATCGAAAAGATATACCCAATCAGCTGCTACTATTTACCCAGGAGGCTAAAGTAGAAACGATGAACAACGGGCAGGCTGTATCGGCTCTGGTGGGACATAAACAGATCGGCGATGCGTTCTCAAAATTCCTGGATTTGTTTGAGGTGGTCTATCATATAAACGGACAGCAGACTGTAACGATTACGGGTAACCAGGCAACCGGTATTTCCTATTGTGAAGTGACGCTAATTGGCGACCAAAATGGCAAAAAGATGAAAACCAAAATGGGTGTTCATTACAAAGATGAGTATGTAAAGCAAAACGGTAAGTGGCTCATTACCAATCGTCAATCAACATTTGCGTGGCGGGATGTTCAACCATTGGGACAATGATTTTTCTCGCTTATTTTTTTTGAAACTATGAAAAATAACAGCGAAATAGCCGATTAAAGAGACGTGATTTTATGATAAAATCAAGCACACTGGCAACTCTACACCCAAGTGCTTTATGCCAAACGCTTTGGCCGTCGGTTACGGGTAGTTTTGCTGCTCAATACACGAACTAATCAATATGTTTTACTGGCGTCAAGTGATCAATACCAGGAGGCCACTCAACTGGTGTGGTATTATCACCTGCGTTTTCAGCCGGGTGGCCGGAGCCATCGAGTTTTACATTGGGCAAAACGAATTGACATTCCGACTACAACTCTTGTTGTTTTGGCTACAGTTCAGTTGCTGGCATTGGTGAATTTTGCCCTACAAAAACTGCTTTACATAGCAAATAAGATGGAAAATGAAATTGAGGGTAAGGTTGTTGCTATTACGGGGGCCAGTAGCGGAATAGGTGAAGCGGTTGCGTTACTACTCGCTAAACGGGGGGCAAAGGTTGTTCTTGGTGCACGCCGGTCAGATCGTCTGGTTGCGCTTGAAGCCCTGATTAAATCAGCGGGTGGCGACGCTGTTCATGTCCTTACTGACGTTAAACGACGAAGTGACTTGGTTGGTCTTGTCGAGTTGGCCTGTGAACGTTATGGCAGGCTTGATGTTATGATCAACAATGCCGGTATGAGCCAGCTATCCCGTATCGACGCATTAGATGTTGACGGATGGGAAGAGATGATCGACGTGAATCTTAAAGGCGTATTGTACGGTATTGCCGCTGCGATTCCTGCTTTTCAGAAACAGGGTTCGGGCCATATCATTAACATTATTTCGACGTCAGGCATTAAGATTGTACCGATGCAGGGCGTCTATGCCGGTACGAAAAATGCGGTTCGTACAATTAGCGAAGCCATACGTCAGGAGTCCGGGGGACGGTGGCGAGTCACCGGTATATCGCCGGGGTTTGTACAGACCGAATTTGCTAATAACCTGAAAGATCCCCTAATGAAGGCCGCTGTTATCGACAAAATGGGATCGATTGCTATTTCGCCGGATGCGGTTGCCAGAGCCGTTGCCTTTGCAATTGAGCAACCCGCCGATGTCGAATTAGGCGATATCGTTATCCGTCCTACAGCACAGGATTGATTTTTAGGTCTGATTCACCCCTAAATCCCTCGAAGGGGACTTTGTTTGCACATGAGTAAAGCCTTCTTCAGGGGATTTAGGGGTGAATCAGACTAGTCAAAAAAGGCCCAGAGAAATGAAAGTATTGATGCCGAAGCCATATGTAGTTGCCAGTATTTCTGAGTTAATGGAGCGATTAGAACAACCTAAGCCCCTGCATCCGCTTGTTACGTTAATAAATTACGATACTGTAAAAATTAATCTTGCTGATGCGGGCGCATCGTTTAGTATCAATTTCTACAAAATATCGTTCAAGCATACATTTAAAGGTCAGGTAAAATATGGGCAGGGGTATTATGACTTTGAAGAAGGAGGATTAGCTTTTTTAGCGCCGAATCAGGTGGTTACCATGTCAGGCGACGAAAGCAGCTACAACGGCTATGCCCTTTATTTTCATCCTGATTTTATTAGGCATTATCCACTTGGCAAAACAATCGGTAAATACGGTTTCTTTTCGTACGCCGTTTCCGAGGCACTGTTCTTGTCCGACAAGGAAAAAAAGATCATAGCGGCTCTCCTGGCGACAATAGCCAATGAGCTAGAGACTACTATTGATAGTTTCAGCCAGGACGTGCTGGTTTCACAAATTGAGCTATTGCTTACCTACAGCAACCGTTTTTACAACCGGCAATTTCTTACCCGTAAACCCATCTATAATGATTTGATTGCCAGAATGGATACGTATTTGTTTGCACAGCTTGATACCCTCAACTTACCAGTAGTCGGATTGCCTTCGGTCAATGAAGTAGCAGCTCATCTCAATCTTTCACCACGATACCTAACCGACATGCTTAAGTCGCTCACGGGCCAAAGCACACAGCAGTATATCCACAACTGGCTAATTGAAGCCGCAAAAAACAAGCTGAGCACCAGTCAGTTAACAGTTGCCGAAATTGCCTACGAGTTAGGGTTTGAGCATCCCCAATCGTTCAACAAACTATTTAGGCAAAAGACGAATGTATCGCCGGTCGAATTCCGGAAATCATTTAATTGACAAAACAACTATGCCATCAGGTATTCCGATCGTGAAAACAATGTGGCTGTTGCACAACGTACATATTGTGCAACAGCCACATTGTCAAACTAGGCGAAATCGCTCGCAACTTTCAGTCGTTCTTAATCTCTATTGTCAGCTTGCTAAGCAGATTGAGAATTCAACATACAGTTAATGCCATATCTGTCCTGGAACGAAGTAGAATACGCCCCAAGGCTGTACTGTTCGGTTTTTGGTAATATCTCAGTTTGAATTTTATGAAGGGAGTCTATAACAGACTTAGGTTCGCAGCGATCCAACGTGCCGGTAAGAGTTGATGAGCACGCCCGTGGACGTAACCTTCGTGCTGACGAAAGCGAGTTCGCACGGGTCGACACTCTCCGAAAAAAAGCGTTTGCCCCGACCCAGCAAGACCGGGTAGACAAGCAGCACAACCTCATCGACCAATCCCTGCTCTAGTAGTACGGATGTTAGCGTTGAACTTCCCCAAACGATCAGATCAGGGCCGTCCGTTGACTTGAGGTTGTGAATACCCGCTATGATGTCTGCGCCTAAGTCCACGACCGGGGGCCATTCGAGGCTGTCAGGCCTGTGGGTCGCGACGTATTTCGTCGCAGCATTCAGACCGTTCGCGATTGGGCTATCCCCGGCATTGGGCCAGTAGCTTGACCACAAATCGTAAGTGTGACGGCCAAGCAGCAGATCGAAGGGGCTGCCCTGTGCCTCATTGACGGCCTCTAACCCCGCCGGACTTCGATAGGGTGTCGTCCAATCGCCATACGCGAAGTTTGCGTCGTTTTCGTGCTGGATTATGCCGTCCAGTGAGATATGTTCCAGAATTCTGATCGTTCTCATTTTGTTTGCTATTCGTTTACTGTTCGTAAAAAGTTAAAACGGACGAGGTACATGCATGAGGGGCAACCGTGACAATATGAGGGCGTTTTATGACCATTTGCAACTGTCCGAAATGAAGGTTTTATAGATTCGTGACTAAGTCTGTAAACTGGTTTTAGTCTGTTTTCGGAGACTGGGTGCTTAAGTACAGATCAAGATTTGACAATCCAGCCGTAAAGCCTTCTTTGAAGCCCATGTCAACCATTTTTTCCAGATCAGCGAGCTTGTCAAACGTGATAATAATAGTGACCAGGGTAGCTTCCTCTTTTTCCGTAAACGTGTTCTTCCACAAAGACTGGGACCAATCGGGATTGATCGTCCCGTTTTCATCGCAAAAACAGGTAAGCGCTGAAAAGCTCTCCCGAGATACAATCTGTTTAAAGTCAGCTTTTGACCAGTTGGTGTCTCCTCCCGGCCCAATCATAGCATAGAGCCACGATCCGCCGGGCCTAAAATCCATTGATTTGGTTTTGGCCTGCCAGGGTTTGGGGGCCCACCACTGGTCGAGTAGTTCGGGTTGGGTCCAGGCGGCCCATACCATTGGGAGTGGGGCATTAAATTCGCGTTCTACCTTGATCTTTTTACTGTCTTTGTCAACGACGAAGTTCATCAGCATTGCCTTGTTCATTTCTGTTCTGTTTTGAGTTTAGTTAATACGTCATCTAATTGATTAAAGCGTTTTTCAACCAGGTCTTTAAACTCTTTAAGCCATTTGTCTACGTCCTGCATTTTAGTCGGATTTAGATGGTAGTAAATCTCCCGACCCTGTTGGTGTTGGTTCAGGAGTTCACACTCAAGCAGGATATGAATGTGTTTGGAAATGGCTTGCCGGCTGCTGGTAAAATGCTCCGCAATTGCGTTAGGCGTCAAAGCCTGCACAGCAATCAAAACCAGAATGGCTCGCCTGGTTGGGTCA
>CAXVWN010000215.1:0-19868 GCA_964263725.1 Spirosoma sp. | reverse complement strand
GCCCGCTATGGGAACACCCGGCAACACTTCCGACGCCACCATTCCATACACTTCACTGCTGGGCCGAATTTGCGGCAACATCGCACGAGGAACTGTAAAATCGCTTAGTAAACTATCGTCCCAGTCGAGGGTTTGCAGGTTCATGAGCTGCGTCCGACTGGCGTTGGTCACATCGGTGAGGTGCAAGCCCTCATTCGTGCCGCCGTGTGCCGGGCCACCCGTCAGGTTCCAGACGACAAACGTGTCCATATTACCAAAAATGGCATCGCCCCGCTCGGCATCTTCCCGGAGATTCGGGACATTATCCAACAACCATTTTAGTTTCAACCCACTAAAATACGTTGCTAAAGGGAGGCCGGTTTTCGAGCGGAAACGATCTTGTCCATGCCCATCGCCCGAAAATTCGATAACCAGATCGGCGGTGCGCATGTCCTGCCAGACAATGGCGTTGTAGTAAGGTTTGCCCGTTCGGCGATTCCAGACAACGGTGGTTTCCCGCTGGTTGGTAATGCCAACAACGGCAATATCCTGAACAGAAAGTTTTCCTTTTATACGGGCTAATGCAATGACTTCAAGCGTATTTCGCCAGATTTCTTCGGGGTCATGCTCCACCCAGCCGGGTTGCGGATAAATCTGTTTATGCTCTTTTTGTGCCAATGACACAATCTGACCCTGCCGGTCGAACACGATGCAACGGGTGCTGGTGGTTCCCTGGTCAATGGCGGCTACGTACTGAGGCATGAGAATAGTTGTGAGAAGAGATTCTACGAATTAAACGTCACAAGGTGAACCAGCGAATCAATAAACCACCTAACACGGCTCCGGCTAACGGCCCCATAACGGGCACCCAGGCATAATCCCAGTCCGACGAACCTTTGCCCGAAATCGGTAGTAATGCATGGGCCAGCCGTGGGCTGAAATCGCGGGCGGGGCTCATGGAATAGCCTGTCGTGCCACCGAGTGAAAGCCCAATACTCCAAACCAAAATGCCGACTAAATACGGGCCGACGCCAATGGCCAATTCACCTAAATTTTTGGACGAAATACCCGCCAAGCCCAGTATCAGTACCAGCGTTGCCAGCATTTCGCTCAGGAAGTTTGCTCCCTTGTTTCGGATGGCCGGGCCAGTAGCAAAGCAGGCTAGCTTAGCCGCCGGATCGGGGGTGGCTGCCCAATGGGGAAAATAATGCAGCCATACCAAGGTTGCCCCAAGAAATCCCCCAATTAGTTGGGCTGTAATGTAGGGCACCATATGACTGTAATCGTTCGTCGCTATGGCGAAGGCAACCGTAACGGCCGGATTCAAATGGGCATCGACGCTCCCAAAAGCTTTGGCTACAAAAACGCCCATTGCCACGGCAAAAGCCCAACCTGCCGTAATGACAATCCAGCCTGATGATTCACCTTTTGTTTGCCGAAGAACTACGTTTGCCACGACTCCGTTGCCTAGTAGAAGCAGCACCGTTGTACCAATTAATTCACCAAGAAAGGGAGACGTTTGCATTGTTCGTGATAATAACTGGTAGTTGATGATCGCAATTGACAATTTATTTTTATCAGTTTTGACCGCCAACTACCAATTACTTCATTCAAGGTTTAGGAATAGTTTATGCGAATTAAGTCATATTTTTGGCCTCATCCCAAATACAGCACCAAAATCTCATATGATTGGCATGTTATTGCATTAGCCGCTATGGTTTTATTTTCCTGATAACTCACTCATTAACAAATGAAAAGCATCATTTTTAGTAAAACCGGCAAGCCATCCGACATTCTTAAATTCGCCGAAGTTGCGCGTCCCGAACCAGGTCCGAACGAGGTACGGATTAAGGTTATTGCTTCGCCGATTAACCCCTCCGATATCATGTTCGTCCAGAATCTCTATGGCATCAGACCACAATTGCCTTCGGGAGCGGGTTTCGAGGGTGTGGGCGTTGTGGATGCGTTGGGCGAAGGCGTTCAGATGAAAACGGGTTTGCGGGTAAGTTTTACCAGCGTCGGCACCTGGTCGGAGTACGCGATTGCACACCAGCGGAGCCTAATTCCGGTGCCCGACGCGATACCGGACGCGATGGCGGCTCAGTTGTTTGTGAATCCGTTTACGGCTTATGCGATGGTGCAGGATTCTGGCGTACCGGAAGGTGGTTGGTTGATGATAACAGCCGCCGGATCTGCCTTCGGGAAACTGGTTATTCAACTTTGTGCCATGCGGGGTATTAAGACCATCGGTACGGTTCGGCGCAACGATCTTAATGAAGAACTCAAAACGCTTGGCCTGACAGAAGTCATCAATACGGAAACTGAAAACTTACCGGCTCGTGTCAAACAAATTACGGAGGGTAAAGGCGTAACCTGTGTGCTCGACGCGGTTGGCGGTCATACCGCTTCAGAAGCAGTTAGTTGTCTGGCGAGAGGAGGGACAATGCTCATTTATGGGTTGATGAGTTTGCAGGACCCTATTCTGAATGCAGGACTACTAATTTTTAGAGAGCTGACCATCAAAGGTTTCTGGCTCACAGATTGGATGCGCCGAGTTGATAGTCATGTTCGACAGGATGTTGCTCAGAGCGTAATTAATTTACTGGCATCGGGGAAAATTCAACTACCTGTTGAAGCATCGTACCCACTCGAACAAATTGCCGAAGCCGTTGATCATGCCGAACGGCCCGGGCGTTGGGGAAAAATTCTGGTGAAACCCTAATTCGACAAGTAATCGTTAACTTGTCGATCGTGTGATGCTATTATGGTGTAAATCACTCCGTATTAATAGCTCGCTGGAAGCTGGTTTATGGACTTTCCCTAATTTTCTATTTCGATTAAAGCGGGCTTCATTATCTTTGACAACAATATACGGCGAAACCAGCGCGTTTGTTTCAATAACGACTACTGGTTCACCCTCATCCACTTACCCGACTCGTTCGTATGCTCTTGCTCCAGGTTCCGGCCATCGATACTACGGCCGCATCGCTGTCGGCCACGACGGCTGCTCAACCACAAACTTTACAACTTTTTGATTTGGTAGCCAAAGGCGGCTGGGTCATGATTCCCATCGCGCTTTTGTTCTTTGCCGCCCTTTATCTGATTTTCGAACGGTTCTTCGTGATTCGTTCGCAAAGCCGATACGACGCCAACTTCATCGATAACATTCGGGATATGGTAGCGCAGGGAAATATCAAATCGGCTGAGTCATTTGCCAAAAATCAGCGAACCGCTATGGGACGCGTATTTGAAAAGGCTATTGGCCGAATTGGTTCGCCGATACGGGAAATAGAAGGGACTATCGAAACCGTTGGTCAGATTGAACTGTCTCGTTTAGAGCGTAATATGGGCTATTTAGGGATCATCGCCGGGATTGCCCCCATGTTAGGTTTCATCGGGACTATTTCCGGTATTATCCGGATTTTCTACGACATTTCGCTGTCTGATAACATTAGCGTCGGAATTATTGCCGGGGGATTATACGAAAAAATGATTACCTCCGGGTCTGGTCTCATTGTGGGGGTTATTGCCTACACGGGGTATCACCTGCTGAATATGATGATTGAGCGATTTACCCTGGCTTTGGAAGTAAATGCCTTCGAATTTATCGAAGTTCTTCAGAAGCCAACTACCGAGCCCGCCCGAATGCGGTAAACGATTACAGTGGATAATTAATATGGATACAACAAACAGTACGTATCCAGTAGCCTTTATCCATTTTTCATTGCCTGCTATGAAACTCCGAAGAAAACAAAAATTTGCTGCCGAAGTCGCGACTTCCTCGCTGAACGACATCATGTTTTTCCTGCTATTATTCTTTTTGATTATCTCGACGGTTGCCAACCCGAACGTAATTAAACTGATGTTGCCAAAAGCTGCCGCATCGCAGCAGTTGAGCAAGAAGCAAGTGACACTGTCTGTTGACGAAAACAAGCAGTATTTTATCGATAAAAAGCCGGTTGATCCTGCGAGTCTGGAAACCGAACTCAAAACAATGATGGCCGGTATCGCCGAACCGACCGTTGTGGTGCGTTTCGCCAAAACTTTGACTGTTCAGGATTTAGTGGATGTGTTGCAGACCGGTGCCAAACTGAATATAAAAATGGTGATGGCAACCTCGAAATAAGTATATAAGAGTTCAGCTATTAAAAAGGCCGTTACCTCAACAAGGGTGACGGCCTTTTTAATAAGCGGAATACTCGTCTGGAATTGATCAGATTAATCGCTTCGTCATAAATCAATTTATCCGACTTTATAGTTTGTAAGGCAAACTCAACCAATTATGTTAGCTGATTATACGGAAGCCGTTGTCTGTCATATTGATGACCTTGTTGATGGCGAACTGAAAGAAGTTCGGGTGGGTGATACGGACGTGTTATTGGCTCGTGTCGATGGACAGTTTTATGCACTTCACCCAAAATGTTCTCATTATCAAGGACCTTTGGTAAAAGGATTGCTCAATGGTCACCGGCTCGTTTGCCCCTGGCATAATGCCTGTTTCGATGTCAGAAATGGGCACCGACTGGAGGCACCGGCGCTCAATGGCTTGCCTACGCATGAGGTACGGCTTGAGGGCGATCAGGTATTAGTGCGCTTGACGACAAATAAAGAGAGTCTGGAAAATCCAATGTCTGCGCCAGATGAGACCAATATTGAAACGTATGTTATCATTGGCAGTGGAGGTGCCGGGGCATTTGCTGCCGAAGGAATGCGGGAAGGTGGTTTTACCGGTAAAATCGTAATGCTAACCGAAAGTTCGGAAGGGCCTTACGATCGCCCAAATTGCTCGAAAGATTACCTCCAAGGCAAGGCACCCGATGAGTGGATGCCGCTTCGCTCCGAAGAATTTTATCAGGATTATGGTATCGAAATCCGTACGGGGCAGCGTGTAACGGCGCTTAACCCAATTACAAAACAAATCGACCTGGCTTCCGGCGAAACGATTCATTATGACAAAGCACTCCTATGTCCGGGCGGTAAGCCGAACGCCTTACAAAGTCCGGGAGTAGAATTAAAAGGAATTTATTCCCTTCGCAGTTTGCATGATAGCCAAACAGTACGCGAATTGGGAAAACAAGGCAAGCGCGTAGCTATTATTGGCAGTTCATTTATTGGACTGGAAGGGGCTATGAGCCTACGAAAACTGGGTAGCGAGGTCGATGTGGTTGGCCTGGAAAATGTACCTTTTGAGAAAATATTAGGTGAAAAAATTGGCCGCGTTGTACAAGGCTGGCATGAAAAAGAAGGCATTCAATTTCACCTTGGCAGAAAGGTCGATCATATAGAAGGCGATGGTACGGTCAGCGCCGTAATACTTGACAATGGTGAGCGTCTGTCTGCTGATTTTGTCTTGTTGGGATTAGGCGTTAAACCGCGTACTAATTTTTTGAAAGAAATTACGCTTGAAAAAGATGGGGGCGTTAAAACGGATGAATATCTACACGTTACAGATAGCCTGTACGCGGCTGGCGATATTGTTCATTACCCAACCGCCGATGGTACCCAACGCATCGAGCATTGGAAAGTAGCTTGTCAGGAAGGTCACGTTGCGGGTTTAAATATGGCTGCGCCACGCGAGTCAGAGAAAGAAATTCCTTACCAGTCTGTGCCATTTTTCTGGAGCAACCAGCAGGGGAAACGGATAAATTATATCGGCCACGCCACAAAAGTAGACGACATAATTTACGATGGTGATCCAGATAAAGACGATGCCTTTTTGGCACTGTACGTTCAGGATGGGCAAATAAGAGCGGCCGCCGGATTAAAACGCGATCAAGATATTATTGCCATTCGGGAGTTGATGCAGGAAGACCGAATGCCATCGGTCGAAGCGGTTCGGCAGGGGGTAAAGTGGGTTGAGATCTTGAAAAAAGCCTGATTCCTCCAAAACGTGTTTAACTTTGTCATCTAACCGTGTGAATCCCCGGTTTGGTTATGACGCATCAACTTATACTCAGAAAGCCGCTGGCTTTTTTCGACCTCGAAACAACCGGCATCAACATTGCGAAAGACCGCATTATTGATATTTGCATTATTAAAGCGTTGCCTGGTGGCGAAGTCGTTAGCAAAACCCAACGTGTTCATCCCGGTATGCCAATTCCGCTGGAATCAAGCCTGATTCACGGCATTTATGACGACGATGTTCAGGATGCTCCCCCGTTTAAGACCGTTGCCCGAACATTGGCGCAGTTTCTGGATGGTTGCGATCTGGCCGGCTTTAATAGCAATCGGTTCGATGTTCCACTTTTAGTTGAAGAGTTCTTACGCGCTAACGTGGATTTCGACATGAAAAACCGGCGCTCGGTGGATGCCCAGCGGATTTTTCATTTAATGGAACCGCGCAATCTTTCGGCCGCCTACAGATTTTATTGCAACAAAGAATTAATTGGTGCCCACGGTGCAGAAGCCGATACAATTGCCACACTCGAAGTCCTCGATGCGCAGGTGCAACGGTATATGGGTATGGTCGCTAAAGCTGATAATGGAGCGGATGTTATGTTCGAAAACGATGTCGATATACTTCACAGCCTGACGGCTAACAAAAATATTGACCTTGCCGGCCGAATGATTATCAATGAGAAAGGCGAGGAGGTCTTTAATTTTGGGAAGCACAAAGGCGCACCCGTGCTAGAGGTTCTCAAGAAAGAACCTTCGTTCTACGACTGGATATTAAAAGGTGAATTTCCATTGGATACAAAACGACGACTGACCGAAATTCGACTGCGGATGTTCAGTAACGGCAATGGTAAACGATAATTTAGTTTGTCGATACCGTTAGCTCCGTAACAACCGGGCTAGTTGAGCTGTTCTTGCCAGAGACATACAATTTCTTCCCGTTAGAAAACAAATTGCCGTTGCTGGGCAACCCATCAAGTTTGATCGGTTCCGTGGCCCAGATGCCGTTGACAAGATCATAAATGTATACAGATTGGTTTTGTAATAGGTAGAGGTAATCGCCCAACACAGCAGAAAAAACGTTCCCATCACTGGTTGATACTTCAAAAGAAATGTCTTTTAAAGCTGTCCACGTATTTGTGCCGGTTGCAAAATAGGCCATTTTCTGCTTGGCACCCAGTCCACCAAGTACATACAGTTTATCCTTATACGCTACTATTTCGCTGCTGGTGGTCGAATATAGATAGTTGGGTGCTGTAAACCATTTATCCTGACTGATTGTGTAATATTTGAAAAGCGTACTTGGCGTACGACCCCCAACAAAATAAATGTTGCCGTTATAATACGTTAGGCCAGCTTCCCCGGCGTTGTCTTCAGCCATAGCCGGGTAAGATAGAACTGTCCAGCTGTTAGACGATGGCGTATATTTTGTGGCAGCATTAGCGATGAAAAAAACAGCAGTCCCATCACTGACTAACTTACTGCGATAACCACACCCACACATATTATCAGATTTTGCTAAATCCGCTGAAAAAGTATTGGACGAAAGATCATAACGCACGAAAAACTGCGGTTTGTCTGTATTTGAGTAATTCGCGAAATAAATGCTGTTACCCACTAAAACAGACTGAATTGGGTGAATACCTGTGTCATAAGTGTTTATTGGTACGCTGAGCTGTTTTGGCGTGAGTGCAATATCATTCACTGTTTTCTGGGGAACAGCAGTCATGTCATCACTTTTTTTACAACTGATAGCGCAAAAAATAAGAAGACAAGCGAAGAATGTTTTCATAATTAATTTCGAATAATGTCAATTCATTGATAACCAGGTTTATGTTGTTGAAACGTTGTAAATGTATCCTGATATTTTAATGTAGAATTAGTGAATTTTAATCGAAAAGACGAGCTACAGGATAAATTGTTAACTTCCAGAGTCCGGCAAAGCTGTCTCTCTATGGTCAACTCCTTAAAAGAACATAGTTTTACCGTAGTTTTATCATAAGTCCGCAGAGAGACGAAAAACACCGTCGCGCCAATTCCGAATAATCTTTACCTTTGCGTTACTTTCTATTAACCGGCAAGCCATGCAACCCACGCAGGACGTCCTCATTCCGGAAGTCATTCAGCAAATTCCGCTTACGTACTACCTGATTCTCAGTACCGCACTGTTCGTTATCGGCATCATTGGTGTACTGACCCGGCGAAACGCCATTATTATTTTCATGTCCGTTGAGTTAATGCTCAATGCCGTCAATTTACTGTTGATTGCATTTTCGTCGTATCGTTCTGACTCGGCCGGACAAGTATTTGTATTTTTTATCATGGCTGTGGCTGCCGCCGAAGTATCGGTTGGATTGGCCATTATTGTCATGATTTACCGCAATACACGATCTATTGACGTGGGATTGCTTAATAAATTGAAGTGGTAATATAATGATTGCGTAATAGCACAGGCACATTCGTTTGTCTATTCTCTCATTCACTCACCGAAACGTCGGATCGTCACTCATTTACACTTATTCATGCGACTAGAATTACTCTGTGCGTTAATTCCGCTCTTTCCGCTAATTGGTTTTCTTATCAATGGCATTGGCTTTCGTCGGGTCCCGAAGGGTTTAGCCGGGGGAATCGCGACAGCGGCTGTATTGGCCTCCTTTATCCTGTCAATAATCCTGTTCCGGTCCTTTGTGAGTAATGGACAGCAAACCGGAACGGCCGAACCCCTAATTGCTACCCTCTTCGACTGGATTAGTGTTGGCGATTTACACATCAACTTCTCCTTCCAAATCGACCAGCTATCCTTGCTGATGCTGCTTGTTGTAACGGGCGTTGGCTCGCTGATTCACCTCTACAGCATTGGCTACATGAGCCACGACGAAGGTTTTGGTAAGTTCATGGCTTTCCTTAATCTCTTCATTTTCTTCATGTTGCTGTTGGTGATGGGGTCAAACTACGTCATCATGTTCATTGGCTGGGAGGGTGTGGGACTTTGTTCTTACCTGCTTATCGGATTCTGGAATAAAAATACCAGCTACAACAATGCTGCGCGTAAAGCCTTTGTCATGAACCGCATCGGTGATTTGGGCTTTCTGCTGGGTATTTTCATGCTTATCAACACCTTCGGATCAGTTGAATATCTGGATATTTTCAAACAGGCTACCAGTTTGGAAATGGGCGATAAGACGGTTCTGGCTATTACCCTTTTACTGTTTGTCGGGGCGATGGGCAAATCGGCCCAGATTCCACTGTACACCTGGCTTCCCGACGCGATGGCTGGCCCAACGCCCGTTTCGGCCCTGATTCACGCGGCTACAATGGTAACGGCTGGTATTTATATGGTTGTCCGGTCCAATGTTCTGTACACACTATCTCCAATAACGCTCGAAATTATTGGTGGAATTGCCATCGCAACAGCTTTGCTGGCAGCTTCTATTGGTCTTTTGCAAAACGATATCAAGAAAGTGCTTGCGTATTCAACCGTCTCGCAACTCGGTTACATGTTCCTTGGCCTAAGCGCTACGGCATATACCGCGGGCATGTTTCACGTCATTACGCACGCCTTTTTCAAAGCGCTGCTATTCCTTGGTGCTGGTAGTGTTATCCACGCTATGTCTGATGAGCAGGATATTCGAAAAATGGGGGGGCTGCGAAAAGCATTACCCATCACCTTTATTACATTCCTGATTGGTACGGTTGCCATCTCAGGCCTACCGCCATTCGCCGGATTTTTCTCGAAAGATGAAATTTTAGCGCACGTTTTCGAGCATAATAAATTGCTTTGGGCCTTGGGCGTTTTCGGTTCCGGCCTTACGTCCTTCTACATGTTCCGATTGCTGTTCCTAACATTCTTTGGCGAGTTTCGGGGAACGGAAGAGCAACGGCACCATCTTCATGAGTCACCTGGCACAATGACAATTCCGCTGATTGTCCTCGCCATTTTATCGGCTGTTGGTGGCGCGTTGAACCTGCCGGGTGATGGCTGGCTGAGTCATTTTATGGCACCCATCTTTGAGGGGTCAAAGCAGGTGAGTCCCGAAGCTTTTGCCGAATCGACGATTGAGCACAGCACAGAATACATACTAATGGCCGTTTCGGCGGGTGTTGCTTTACTGGCATTGATTATTGCTTATGTGATGTATATCAGCCGTCAGGCCGTTCCAGCTCCCGAATCGGTTGAGCGGTCGCTGCCAGAGCAAGTTGTATACAACAAATATTACGTAGATGAATTATACGAAGCGATCATTATCCGGCCGATTCGCGGGTTGGGCGATGCCTTGTATAGTTTTGGCGAAGGACTTGTTGATGGCGTCGTCAATGGCGTGGCCTGGCTTGTTCAGAAAAGTTCGGCGCAGTTGCGGTTGTTGCAAAGCGGCTCAATTGGTTTCTACGTGCTGGCCATGGTTGCGAGTATTGTTATCATTTTTGCCCTGCGGTTCTTCATTCGGTTATAAGGTCAGATACAACCGAAAGGCGATGTATCGTGAGTTGCCCATCATAAATCATTGATATGCTTACCCTATTCCTTATTCTTTACCCTGCCGTAGCGGCCACCCTGATTTTTGCTTTTCGGGGAGAACGGATAAAACAGGCAGCTTTGGTAGCCGCGTTGATCGAGCTGGCCTATTCCGGTTATGCCTTTTTTGGATTTCGACCCGATGCCAGTTCGCAATTTGGTTTCGATTATCCGTGGATTGGCTCGCTGAGCATCCGGTTAAGCGCCGGTATCGACGGGATCAGCGTGTTGTTGGTTTTACTGACGGGGTTATTGGTCCCGCTCATTGTCCTATCGACCTTCAACCGGAGTTACAAACAACCAGCTACATTCTATGCGCTGATGCTCTTTATGCAGGCTGCGCTGATGGGTGTCTTTACTGCCCGAGATGGGTTTCTATTTTACTTTTTCTTCGAGGCTGCGCTGATCCCGATTTATTTTCTGGCGGCCATGTGGGGTGGCGAAAACCGGATTGCGGTTACGTTCAAATTCTTCGTTTATACCATTTTTGGGAGTTTGTTCATGTTAGTGGCGCTGGTATATCTCTATTACCAGACACCGGCAACGGCCGGATCAGCCCATTCATCGGCTATCGCTGATTTTTATAACCTTAATCTAACCGTCCAGGCGCAGAACTGGGTTTTCTGGGCTTTTTTCATTGCTTTTGCGATCAAAATGCCAGTGTTCCCATTTCATACGTGGCAGCCTGATACGTATGTCGAATCGCCAACACCCGCCACCATGTTGCTGGCTGGCATAATGCTTAAAATGGGTGTTTACGGGCTAATTCGCTTTATTCTGCCCATTGCACCACTCGGTGTTGAAACCTGGGGGAAAACGGCCATCATTTTATCCGTTATCGGTATTGTGTATGGATCTATTATTGCTATTCGTCAGCGCGATATGAAGCGGCTGATCGCCTATTCATCGTTTTCGCACGTTGGGTTGATGGCGGCTGGTGTGTTTTCCCAAACTGAAACGGGAATGCAGGGCGCACTGGTGCAAATGCTGGCGCACGGAATCAATGTGGTCGGTATGTTTTTTGTGGCCGATATAATTTTCTCCCGTACAAATACTCGCCAACTCGATCAATTGGGAGGCATTACACAATCGACTCCCAAACTGACGGTTTATTTTATGATCGTACTGTTGGGTAGCGTGGCTCTGCCGCTCACCAATGGATTTATCGGTGAGTTTTTATTGCTACACGGCGTCTTTACGTATAATCACTATCTGGGTTTAGCGGCTGGATTTACTATTATTTTTGGGGCTGTTTACATGTTGCGTATGTTCCAGAAAAGTATGTTTGGCCCGACAACATCCCGTACCGAATCGTTTGCCGACCTGACCAATGCTGAAAGTTGGGTATTTATCCCGCTGGTTGTGATGATCTTCTGGATAGGCATTTATCCGCATACATTCCTGAAAGTTACCGAACCCGCCGTTGCCAATCTGATGAAATACATCGGCACAACGGCAGTGTCGCTGAAATGAGCCATCAGTGGTTGAGTCGATACGAATCAACTGACCACTACTATTAATGACTAACCACTGAAAGCATGCTTCCCATTGTTCTGTTATCGGTTTTTGGCATAGTTCTGCTGTTTCTTGGCTTCCTGAAGTCGAAAGCAATTCTGCTGCCTGCAACCCTGTTGTTTTTGCTTATCACAGTAGCCGTCAATTTCATCGACTGGAATAAAACATATCTGTATTTCAACGATATGCTGCGGACAAATAACCTCTCGATGGTATTTACCGCCATCGTTCTGGGGTCTGCATTCCTTGTAGTTGCGTTATCTGGTAGTTTAATCGAAAACGAAGAATCGCAACCCGCCGAATACTACGGTATTATTTTGTTCTCATTGGTGGGCGCTGTCATGATGATTAGCTACGAGAACCTGATTATGCTGTTTGTCGGTGTCGAAATTCTGTCGGTTGCCATGTACGTCCTGACGGGTAGCGATAAACGCAACTTACGCTCGAACGAAGCCGCTCTGAAGTATTTCCTTATGGGCGCCTTTACCACGGGCATTATGCTATTTGGTATGGCTCTCCTCTATGGCGCTACCGGTTCGTTCACACTAGCAGGTATCAGCGCTTACGCTGCCAATGCGCAAGTAGGACTTTCTTTGCTGCTTTATGTTGGTTTACTGATGCTATTAATTGGGTTGCTGTTTAAAGTATCTGCCGCCCCGTTCCATTTCTGGACGCCTGATGTTTACGATGGAGCTCCTACAATTTTTACTGCGTTTATGTCTACCGTGGTTAAAACGGCTGGCTTTGCTGCGTTATTTCGATTGCTGTCGGTTTCATTTGGTGGTGTGTACACATTCTGGTGGACGATTTTAGCGATTATTGCCGCCATTACACTCATAGTTGGTAATATCACGGCGGTTTATCAGAACAGCTTTAAGCGCATGATGGCCTATTCCAGTATTTCACATGCTGGCTATTTGCTGATTGGTCTGGCCGCTATGGGAACACAAACTAAACAAGCCATTGTATTTTATTCACTGGCTTATTCGGTTGCAACAATTTCGGCTTTTGGCGTATTGTTACTGGTTGCTCAGCAGCGAAATACACAAACGATTTCCAGCGGAGGAGTTACTGGAATTAATACCGAAAACTTCGATTCCTTTAATGGACTGGCCCGACAGAATCCACTTTTGGGCTTTGCCATGACTGTATCGATGCTATCACTGGCGGGAATCCCATTAACGGCTGGTTTCTGGGGCAAGTTTTATATGTTCTCCACCGCCGTTGAGCGTGGACAAATCTGGTTGCTTGTAATTGCTGTGCTTATGTCGGCCGTTGGTATCTACTACTACTTCCGGGTTATCATTGCCATGTACTTCCGGGATGGAGCAACTGAACCCATCCGCGTGGCTCCTTTTTACCAGTATGTGTTGCTGGCTGCTACCATCCTGACGCTAGGATTAGGCATAGCCCCGGGATTGCTACAGGGACTTTTTTGATTAGTAACCGATTAGTGGTCATACCGTATCCTAAGTAATAACGGCTCATAACATAAACGTTTGCAATCGAGTTTGTACTTTTGAGGTGTTAGTCCGCTAACCAATAAATTAAATTCGATATTTTTTGTCAAGTAAAACAGTGAACGTGAGCAGTATTGAACAGCCGAAACCAAAAGAATATAAGGACTTCTTCTCGTTCTTCCTAACGGCTATTCTGGGCGCATCTATTAATTTTGTCAGCCAGATTTTTTACCGAAAATTCTTTGATTTCGATACGAGTGTCTTTTGCGGTTACCTGACAGCGACTGTGCTGACATTTATTCCAACAAAACGATACGCATTTTCCGCTAAGAATACGGGTAACACGGGACGTGAGGCCATCAAGTTTCTGGGCATTGCCGTTGTTGCCCTGGTTGTACAGGTCTATATAGCCAAATACACCCTGGAGTGGATTGCTACGCCGTTATTTCCTAACGTCCACGAGCTTTGGCGAGAGAAAGGTTCGCACGTAGTGGGTATGGGTTTCAGCTTCTTAGCTAATTATTTCGGTCACAAAATGCTGACCTTTCGTAGTACAGGCGTATATGATAAAATTCGCTCACGTTCCTCAAAACAGGAAGAAGAGCAGTTCTAATAATGCTTGCCGTTACCTTCGATTAATTCAATTATAAATAGTACTATTTTAATGGAAATCCTTATTTAGGCTGAACTAACCAGCTCTGTTTTTGGATTAGTCTGGAAAAAACTATATTTGCGATAGAAACCTAAAATAATCACTGAAGAGTAATGAAAAAAATATTCGCTCTATTGTTCGTTGGCAGCATGTTAACGTTCGCGGCTTGCCAAAGCAAACCAAAAACTGAAGAAACTACTACCGATTCTACAGCTGTAATGTCAACTGACACGACAACGATGGCTACGGATTCAACTTCGACTATGTCGACTGATTCGGCTTCGACTATGTCGGCTGACAGCACGAAGAAGTAATTTAATCTTCTCGTCAAAATTTACAAAAAAGCCTTATTTTTATAAGGCTTTTTTTGTTTCTATACGTTGAGCGACCCATTCACAACTTACTTTCCGCCAATTGCGGCTGCATATTGTCGTCAGCTTTGGCAACACTATAATTTTAGCTTTCGAGTTGTTAAACCTCGTCGGACACGTTTGGGTGATTTTCGAGTATTGCCACCTAATCGAACACAGATTACGGTAAATGAAAATCTTAATCCGTATGCTTTCCTGATTACGTATGTCCATGAAGTGGCCCATGCAGATGTAAACCGTCAGTATAAAAGACGTGTACAGCCGCACGGTAAGGCTTGGCAAACAGCTTTCCAGCGACTTATGCAACCGCTTCTGATGGAGGCTGTTTTCCCCGAAGCTATTTTGCAACCGCTTCAACGTTACATGACAAAACCTGCGGCAACAACGTATGCCAGCCCGGCCCTTATGCTGGCATTACGGCAACTGGATGCTAATGAAACAGACGCTGTTATGGACAATAAAACGCTCTTGCGTAATGTACCCGAGGGGAAAGCCTTCCAATTTGCAAAAAAGACGTATATCAGAGGTACGCTTCGCCGGACTCGTGTCGTTTGTAGAGAAGTATCGTCGGGCAAATCATACGCAATTCTGGCTCACGCACTGGTTGAAGTTAATGGATAATGAAAAAAGTATAATGCTTGATGAACGAGGTCCGCTCCAAAAAAAAAGGATGAAATTGGCCGTATACTTTATACTTTTCTCTTTATTCCCCATTCTTCATTCAAAAGCGCAATCAGTACTCAAATCGGGCCTTTGGGTAAAAATTGGCGTTACAGAATCAGGCGCTTACCGACTCAGCCAAGCTCAACTAGTTCAACTTAATCCTGCTTTTGCCGCTGCCGATCCCCGAAAATTGCGGTTATACGGCAATGGAGGGGCCGTGTTACCCCAACCTAATGCCACTCCGCGCCCGGCGGACTTAACCGAAAATGCAATTCAGGTGTCGGGTGAAGCTGATGGCCGGTTCGATGCAACAGATGCCGTTTTATTTTTCGGTCAGAGTCCACATGTTATTCAATACGATTCGACAGTCCGGCGTTTTACGCATCAAATCAACCCTTATTCTGATACAACCTTTTATTTTCTGACAATTGGCGATGCACCTGGTTTACGCATGGCCGATCGCCCGGCGGGTAACTTACCTACTACGTCCACAAGCACAACGTTTGACGACTACCAGTTTCATGAGCAGGATTTATTGAAAGTCCCGTCTGTCCGTTCAGGCCGGGAATGGCTGGGCGAATACATGACAATCGACACAACGCAAACGATTTCCTTCGATATGGCAGGGGCTGTGTCTAATGTGCCTCTCCGGCTGACAGCTTCGGTTGTAGCAGGAGCTATATCGTCGACACAATTTCGACTCCAAGTCAATAGTCAGTTAGTTGGTACAATGGCTATGTCAACGATTTCTGGGTATGAATACGATTATCAGGGCGTTGCAAGAACAGATACGTTTTCAACTAGACTAATCACCGTCGATAATCCGATTCGGCTGGCGTTGACATTCCGAAAAAATGGCCAGCAATCAGCACAGGGATATCTTAATTTTCTCGCTCTGCAAACTCGGCGTGAACTTCGGCAATTTGATAAACCGATTTGGGTCCGCCGATTATCAGCGGGTCAAATTGGCGTTCAGCAGGCAAACACTAATTTGCGCGTTTGGGACATAACAAATCCGCTTGCTCCTGGTACGCAAGGGTATCTATTGTCGGCCGCGCAGGAAGCGGGTTGGGTAAATTCGCGCCTTGGCGACTATTTTTTGTTTACCGAAGCACAGTTTTTATCACCCGTGTCATTGCTTACAATCGTTAATCAAAATTTGCGAGCTCAACCCGTTCCCGACTTGGTTCTTGTAACCCCAATTGCCTGGCGTGAACAGGCCGAACGATTAGCTCAATTTAGACGCGACCACGATCAGCTTTCAGTATTGGTCGTTACCACGCAACAGGTTTATAACGAATTTGGGTCGGGTAGGGCCGACCCGACGGCCATTCGGGATATGGCTAGATATTTTTACCAGCAACAACCAACGAAACTTCGGTATGTATTGCTTTTTGGTGATGCAACCTATAATTATCGAAATATAGGCGGGTCAGTTAGCCCGACACAATTAGCGAATATGGTGCCGGTTTACGAAAGCCGGGAGTCCTTACACCCAGTGTTAAGTTATTCATCTGATGATTATTTTGGGTTCATGGATGCCATAGAAGGTGAATGGCCTGAAACTCAGAATGGTGACTATAAGATGGATGTTGGCGTTGGCCGATTGCCAGTAAAATCGATTGATGAAGCCCGCACTGTCGTTGATAAACTTATTCGTTATAGTTCCGATCAATCGTTAACCGGCGACTGGCAAACCCGATTGATGGTTATTGCTGACGATGGCGATTATAATATTCATCAGCAGGATGCTGATCAATTGGTAAAAAGCGTTGAGAAAATGGCCCCGGCTTACCGACCGCAGCGAGTATTTCTGGACGATTATCCACAAGAGAGCACAAGTAATGGCCAGAAAGCCCCACTTGTAAACCAAATTATCAATCAGGGAATGGCCGATGGGCAGCTCATTATCAATTATAGCGGACACGGTGGGATTTTAGATCTTGCTGATGAACAGATTGTAACCCTTCAGGATATTCTTTCCTGGAAAAATCAGCGATTGCCTCTATTTGTAACCGCTACGTGTCAGTTTGGGCGGTACGATGATCCAAGTGTTAATTCAGGGGCCGAGTTAACACTCCTAAGCCGAACCGGTGGTGCTATTGGATTACTGACAACAACGCGGCCCGTGTATGCCAACACCAATCTGCTGCTGAACCAAGCATTTTATGATGCTGTATTTAAGCCAATTAATGGACAAATGCCCCGGTTAGGGGAAGTGATGCGTAGTACAAAAAACAACAGTTTAAGCGGGCCTGTTAACCGAAATTTTGCACTCCTTGGTGATCCATCCATGCGGTTAGCCTATCCACAGGCACAGGCAGTACTAACGCAGGTGAATGGTAAAGCCGTGACGACTACCCGAATCGATACCATCAAGGCATTGCAGACCGTCGAATTGTCGGGTGAAATTCGCCAGCAGGATCAACGGGTCGCCAGTTTTTCGGGGCTTCTCCGGCTAACATTATATGATAAAGCGACGACGCATACCACACTTGGTGCAGACGCCGGTAGTCCTAAAATGACGTACAAGGCATTTTCTAATCCAATTTTTACTGGGCAAGTTCCGGTGAAACAGGGCCAATTTACTGTAAGGTTTACAATGCCTAAAGATATTAATTACACCGTTGGGCAAGCAAAATTGTATTTATATGCTGTACAGGCCGATAGTCTACTCAATGCGGCTGGCAGCTATGACAGCCTGCGCGTTGGCGGCAGCGTTCTTGCTGATAGCGTAGATAATCAACCGCCTGTCATGACGCTCTCCATAATTGGGGGCTCATCTGAAAATGAAGTCGTACAAGTAGCAGGGCCAGACGTAACATTGCAAATTGGTTTGTCAGATAATCGGGGAATTAACATTGCGCGATCAGGTTTAGGCCATGAACTTACCGTCCAGCTCAATAATCAACCCGACATTGTATTAAATGAAAATTATATAGCCACTGGAATTGACGGACGAAATGGAGAAGCCCAGTATACTTTCCGTGATGTGGCGCCAGGAACGTACCCGATTCGGGTCAAAGCATGGGATATCAACAATAATTCAACTGAGGGTGCGTTGACCTTAATAGTTTCGGCACGGGCAGGACTGGAAGTGCGTATATTGCGGGCCAGTCCGAACCCAGTTACCGCTCAAACGACGGTAACAGCCGAATTAAACCGCTCGGGGGAGCCGCTGGACTGGACATTGGGTATTTATGATCTCCAGGGTCGATTGTTAAATCAGCAAGCAGGTCAGTGTACAGATTGTGAAGCTGTACTCAATGCTGGAGCCTGGAATGGTCTTACCAATACAGGACAATCGTTACCCAATGGTCTATACGTTGTTCAGTTTCAAGTCCGTTCGGCGGTAGATGGCACCGTTGCTACCAGTACCTGCCGCATAATATTAACCAAATGATTTCACAGACTTAAAATCATCCCGCTTTTTCTAATCCAACCTTTCATTGTAATTTTGACCGCACAGGACTGCCACTACCATCATCACCAGTTACTGTCGTTGACCAACACTCTTTATATGAAGCGCAATTTTTTCCGTGTTCTTCTTGGCATTTGTAGTTTTTTCCCTCTTGTCGTTTCCGCCCAATTGACGCCAACTACTCTTAGCGGCCAACAATTAAACATCCCAACCTCTTCGGTACCCTTCCTGAATTTCACCCCTGATGCCCGTTCTGGCGCGCTGGGTGAAGCTGGCGTAGCTCTCGGCGATGTAGATGCCAATGCCATTTTCTGGAATCCATCGAAATTAGTGTTTGCCAAGCAAAACTCAGGCGGGTCCATTTCCTACACTCCCTGGTTGCGCAACTTAATTGGCGACATGTACTATACCTACTTAAGTGGTTATGGAAAAGTTGGCAAAAATTCGGTAGTCGCTGGTTCATTGATGTATTTTGACCTGGGAACGGTTGACTTTACGACGGCAACAGGTGTTGCTGCGGGTACATTTAATTCCCGCGAGTACGCGCTTACCGCTTCATTTGCCCAACGGCTCTCGCAAAATTTTTCGATGGCTGTTGACCTCAAATACTTGAGTTCTAATCTGGCCGCTGGTAGTAGTAATCCCGGCCTGAAACCAGGGTCAACGGCTGCGGCTGATATCAGTGCCTATTATCAGAACGAATCTCGTGATAATGCAACGGGTAAAGGCATTGGCTGGGCATTTGGGGGTATGATATCAAACCTTGGTGGCCGGATTAATTATGGCGGAACCCAAAGCTACTTTATCCCGACTAACCTACGACTGGGAACCAGATTTACGCTGTACGCAGACCAATACAATAAATTTAACTTTGTGCTGGACGCGAATAAACTGATGGTTCCAACCCCCAACGTTCAGCTAGTGAACGGGGTGCCCACCAACTTAAATGGCAATAAAGACTATTTCAGTTCGGTGTTTGGCTCATTTGCCGATGCACCGGGTGGCTTTAGTGAAGAATTAAAAGAAATTACCATTTCAACTGGTATTGAGTATTGGTACAACGACCAGTTTGCCGCTCGTGTCGGTTATTTTGACGAATCGAACCAAAAAGGTGGTCGTAAATACATAACGACGGGTATCGGCTTAAAACTTCAACAGCGATTTGGCGTTGATTTCTCCTATTTGTTGCCCGTAAAACAAGGCAGCCCATTGTCTGAAACTTTCCGGATTTCGTTGTTATTAAACTTCACCAAAGGCAACCGAGTTGGTGATGACGAGGCCATAACAGACGATACCAAGTAGATTTATTGGCGAACGATCGAAAGACCGGTCCGCCGGGGTGATGAACGCGCGAAGCTATCCGAAGCCACTGCCACGTTCACCAACCCCGCCGTCTGGT
>CAXVWN010000214.1:0-13128 GCA_964263725.1 Spirosoma sp. | reverse complement strand
TGTCCTTCTTCGGCAAGTTGACGCGTGAACACTTGCTGGGTGATATCCTGAGCAGTCCCCGAAAAGCGATAAGCTATACCCTGATCATCGAAGAAAGCCTGCCCTTTTGCTTGTAGCCAGCGAACTTGTGCCTCGTCCAGGCGGATGATACGAAACTCAATTTCATACTGCCCTCCGGAGCGAGGGTCCATCGCCCACTGCATAGCTTGCTGAACCCGTTGTTGATCCTGGGGATGCACATACTTCATCAGTTGCCTGTCCGACTCAAAGTCCAGCGTATCAGTTCCAGCGAAGCCGTAAAGTTCTTTTGTGCGCTGATCCCACCAGGCGACTTTGGTGCGGAGATTCAAATCCCAGGTACCAATACTGGCGGCTTGGAGAGCAAATCGTAATCGTTCATTTTCGGCCCCGCTGTCCTGGTTAGGGGGTATATTCGTCACCGTCATTCGTTTCCCGTATCGTTCCTATTGACATAAACAATAAATTGCTATTAACAAACTCAGTTTACTTTCACGTCTAAAGGCATCAACTTTCTCAAATGGGATTTGTTCTCCTACCCTCGCTAAGTTAGGTACTGGTCAATTTTGTCATTTAAAGCTGACCACGATAAAACAAAGTAATGATCGCTATTTAGTAAACACAACCTAGTTATTTCCTAGAAAAAAAATAGAGAGGCTGTATAAACTTTTCAAAATGAACAAGAAATAAAAGGGTAAACAGGTTCAGAAACTAAAGGGTAAAGAAAAACAATTCATTTTCAGTATAAATGCATTATTTATTACCACTTAGATAATCATCAAGTCAATAAAACATTCGTATTTTTTACTGGTCTTTTTTTCTAGAGGGAGCATCGTTAAAAATTGTTCGGGGCAGCACACCGTTTCCAGTATTCCATAATTACCGTAATGGTTTTTTCTAATTCAGCCATTGAAATTTCCTTAATAAAAAAGCCCTGTACAGATAAACTATAGGCATCAATAACCATTCGCTGATCCACCGCGGTGGAAAAGAAAAGGTATGGAATACACTTCACTTGAAGCTGAGCATCCATGTGAATTTTATCGCGTAGTGCAAACCCATCCAATTTGGGCATGTTAATATCTGACAGAATTAAAAAGGGGTTTTCTGCAGTATATTCCAGGAAATCGAGAGCCTGCTGCCCATCCAGAAAATAAAGGATTTTATTAGGATACGCTAATTTTTGAAAAACCAATTCTAATAGTAACTGGTCATCGGGATCATCTTCAATAACGATAACCGGGCCATTTTTATTCATAGTTATGAAAGATGCCAAATGAATAGGTTGCTAAGACCCAAAGAGAAGAAAACGGCAACAAACAGCCAGTTTTTACAGCCTGGCCTACAGGGATAATCCCAACCCGGATGAATAAGCGAATCCGTTGAGAAAGTAAGGGAGCAACCAGTTAATAAACAGGTTGCTAGTAGGATTGTTTTATGTATGGTCAATAGACATCCTGACACGAAATAGTGTCCTATGGCCTTCCACACTTCCGATCTCCAAAGTAGTACCTAAAATTCACACAAGCGTTTCACGATCTGTAATCCAACGCCTTCTCTCTTCGGGAACCGATTATTGCGCCATTGTTCCAACGTAGTCACCTGGGGCGGTTGATAAAAAGTTTGTTGAATCTCGACACAGGAAAATAGCTCAGCATACCTGCTTTAGATCCGCCAAGTCCACAGGTGCCAATTTGTACGCAGCTATTCATGTGAATTAAAGACACAAACTACACTATTACGCCAAAATTACAGAAGCGGCCTGTTCACTAAGAATACGTTGCATATGACGCCAGGTTTGATCCCAGGACTGTTTACGCAGAAACTGATCCAGTTCTACTTCATCGGTGCCAAGTGGACTTTCTAATACCGATGAAATACCGCGCTGGAAAGCCGATACAGAGTCGGCAATAACAACCCGGTCCCAACCGCCATAGGTTCGTACCACATCGCGGATCGGCGTAGACACGACGGGTAAACCAGCAGCCAAATATTCAGGGGTTTTTGTTGGACTGATGTACCGTGTTGCTTCATTGATAGCAAATGGCATCATAGCGACTTGCCAGTTGCTGAAATAAGCCGGTAATTCGGCATAACCCTTCATGCCCAGGAAGTGTAAATTAGACCCTTGTGGCAATGTAGCAGGATCTATTTTGACGATGGGTCCTATCAGAATAAACTGCCATTCGGGCCGCTGTTTGGCCAGATTATCAAGCAACGCTAAGTCCAGTCGCTCATCAATGACACCGCTGTAACCAATCCGGGGACCCTGAATCGCGACCTGATCATATGGATCATCCAGACGGGTCTGCGTGGTGACGCACCGGGCATGAGCGAAGTGATCGTAGTCGATACAGCTTGGAAACGCATACACGTTCGGATGACGTTTTTGCTTGGCTTCGTACAGACTATAACCGCCTGTAAACACGACATCAGCCCGGTTTAGTAGCCGTTGCTCCTGCTCAATAAGTTGTGGCGACGCCCCCAAAAAGGCAGACAACTCATCCATGCAGTCGTACAAAACTACCTTCGGGCGAAGATGATCCGTAAACGGGAGTGCCATTGGCGTGTAATACCAAGTGATATAATCGGTTATATTCTGCTGATCGATCAATTGATCGACTAACTGCCGCTGGAGTCGAGTGGCCGTTTGTTGGTCAATGCCACGGGGCAAATGAGGAATTACAACATGCAGGTTATTAGCGACTACCCGAACTTCCAGATGAAGCGTATCCTCCCAGATGGGCTCTTCTACATACCAAACCCGGTATTGACGGGCGGCCCGGTTGAGCAGGTGCTGTGGGCGTTGATATACAAAATTCCAGCGCAAATGGGCGAAACAGATTAGGTCATCAAAATCTCGAGTTGGGGATGAGAGCCCTCCCGAACCATTTTTTTTTAATTGAGTTGATCTTCCCTCAGCAGGAATTTCCGCGACCAGGTTGGAAGTGTCTTCCATAGTCGAAAACGTCGAGTTTAATTTGCCAGTCACAGTTGTGGTTTTGTCTGAATTGGATGTCTATGCAATCCAACCTGACAAGTAAGATTTTACAATTCTCAAGCGGTTGACAAATGAGGGAACGGTCCCATTTTATCCAACTAATCCAGTGTTAGGCTTTATATTCAGTACTTTACTCTATAGTCTTTGATCAGTAACATCCTGAAATTTTGTATCTTTGTCAGTAAATATGCCTCATCAACTTATGAACAGTTCAACCAATACGAATCTGGCGGTTCGAGCTAATTTTAAGAATGCCAAACTATTAATCATTGAAGACAATTCGGATGAGGGGACGATCATGCAGGATTGTATCAGACAATGTTTACCAGAGGTGAAAACGATTCTGGTGACCACGGAGGCAGACGCACTAGCCTACCTCAACCGATGTAGCATTGAAGAATGGGAACTTCCTAAACTAATTCTGCTGGACCTTTATCTGCCCGACCGGCAAAATGGCTGGCGGCTGCTGGAACGAATTAAAGCGATGCCAGCGGCCATGGGTAAGATACCGGTTGTCTTACTAAGCCAGTCAACCGATAAAGGCGATATTAGTGAAGCCTACCAGCGTGGTTGTTCATCGTACCTGGTTAAACCGCGTTTATCAACGGACTGGTTACAGCACTTTCAATCGCTCAGAACGTATTGGTGGGAAACCGTAACGCTGCCCAAAATAGGCTACTCGCTATACTAAAATGGGGCGTCCCGGTTAGGTCCATAGCTGTACGATGGCCAGCCAATAATGAAGCAACTCTTTAAGTGTTCGAACAAAGGCCGTTGGGTCTTCCGGTACGGTCACAACCGAATTGGCATCCAGTAGATAAGCTGGCATCGTATCATTGCCGGGTGCTGCCAGCCAGATTACGGGTATCGCCCGCAGTTGGGGATGTCCTTTAAGCGTCTGTAAGGTCAAAATGCTGTCAACCCGGTTAATCTGGGCGTCGATAAGAATTAAAACGGGCCACTCCTGAGGTGAGCTAAGCAACAAAGAGGAAGCCAGTTCCGCCCCAAATTGAGTCGACTGTAGGGTATAGGGCAATCCTAACTCGTGGAGACATTTCTGAGTCAGCAATAGCTTATCTCCTGTCATGATTGTCTGTATCCGTAGCAGGGGTATATCTTCCTCATCCCGATTGGGTAACGTAGAGACCAATGAACTGGTTGTATCCATTAAGGCGCTGTCGGTTTGTAGCAGCTGAGCCACCTCTTTCCATCGACGGCGACTAACGGGCAGTTCGGTACCATCCATTAGCCGCACCGATCCGGCCATTTTGGTTCGGGGAGGATGGTTTATATGGGTCACGCATAGCGGATTGATCAGCGCTGTTTTGTGAATCCGGATAAAGGTCGGTAGCCGTTCTTCAAAGTAAATCAATGGCTTAGCCAGTAACCGTCGTTCACCACTTCGAAATTGAAGCCAGGCATAGTTATCGGCCCCAACGAAGTAAGCCAGCAGGGACGGCTGTTCAAGGAGTTGATGAATGAGTAACACGGTTAGTTTCGTTTCTTAATCACACAACGAGTTGTTAACAAATCCTGTTTCTATAAGCAGTTTATGTGGGTATAGGTCCGTTAGTATTAACCCAATAGGAACAGACCTGTTTGAATAGGGTTTGCATGGAGCCTATATTGGTAGGCTTTGCCAGACAGGAATTCGCTCCGGCCTCGTAGCAAGCCTGAATTTCCCGGTCTGATGCCGCACTGGTTACCATAACAACGGGAATTAGCTTCCACTCAAGTCGTTCCTTAAGTAGACTCAACGTTTGTTGACCGCCCATAATCGGCATGTTGAGATCAAGCAATACTAGAACGGGGTGCTCCGTTGCGGTGAGCAAGTCACCCAGCATGGCCTCCCCATTTAGGAATACCGCCAATCTATACTGAGGAAGAAACTCAGAAAATACATATTGAACCAGATTTAGATAGTCGGCCTCATCGTCGACTACATAAATTAATTGTGTCTTCATGCTTGTTTGTTTTTCTTACTTATGATTCCAGACTGCTACGTTAAACGAACAAACTGGCTTGCCATTCCGTAAGGCGTTCAAAATCTGCTTAATGGCCGTAATGAAGCGGGAAGCGGATTCGGAACAACGTTCCTCGCCCGGCAATACTTTCTATTTCAAGACTTGCCTTTAACATTTCACATAACCGTTTGACGATCTGTAATCCAATTCCCTCACCTTGCGTAGCCTGTTGAGCCATCTCACTCAGTTCCGCGCTGCCCGGAATCACAGGCACGTGTTCAGGTAAAACGGCCACCGGTTCGCCAGCGTCAATGGCTAGTACACTGGTCGCTTCGACCGTAGGCCTGAGTTGATCACCAAATACGCCCGCTAAGCTGGACGGTAAACCTGGTCCTGAATACTGACCAGCCACCGTGCTTCGTTTTCTAACGACCAGGAAATGGAGATAAAGCCGGTTGGGGTATATTTCAACGCATTTAGCAGCAGATTTTGCATGATCCGTTGCAATTTGATCGGATCAGTTTCAACAGAAAGCAAAGCGGGGCCAGTGGCTCGAAGTACCAACCGACGCTCATGGGCCAGCGTCTGACCACTTTCTACTATCTCGCTTAGTAGAGAGGAAACATCAACGGACTGAATCTGGAGCGTTTCTTCGCCCGCTTCGATTCGGGATAAATCCATTAACTCTGTTAACATAATTTCCACACTGGCCAGGTTTCGGCTTAGCATCGCCAGATACTGCTCCCGTTGCTCTTTGCTTAATCCCTCTAGTTTTAGCATGTAAGCCGCTCCGTTGATGATGCCCAAACCACCCTGCAAATCGTGGGTGGATGTACGTAATAAATTCACCCGCTCCTGAGATAATTCAGTCATCTTCGTGAGGGCTTGCTGCAGCGTAGTTGCCCGCTGAACGGCTTCCAACCGCTGCAGTTCATCAAATTTAAAGACGCTACCCTCCATGGTTTCCTGCATAATCTGGGCAATCTGTTGATGCACCTGAAGCAAAAGGGTAGTGTCCGTTTGAGGAAAAAGCTCTTGAAATATCGTAAGCTCACTATACAGGATTTGGGTTAAATGGGATAACTCCCGCATCGTGTTTAGTAAGTCGAAGGATTTTTGCCAGCGGTGCAGGCCATGCGCCTGAGCGGTAATGGCTGGATCGGCTACAGGCTCTTTTCCCAGCAAACGTGCTTCAAGAATATCCAAAATAAGCGGCAGAAGATTATTAAATTCTTCCCGGCTCAGCGATAACCCTCTACTCAGCGATGGATCGGTCTGGCAAGTTGTCCGCCAGTTGTTTAGAATCGTTTCCCGTTGCGCAAACAAATAAGAAACAATGGCCGATAAAGACTGGGGTAAATCAGAAAAAACAGGTTCCATAGGAAAGTAGTTAAAGCTTGGTTCGCCGTTAGGATAGCTTAATCCTGCCAAGTAGTTAGGCGCATAGAACCATCCGACAAATGGAACAATAACTAACCAGTCAGCTTAGTAGTTAAAACCTGAATCAAACTCTATTAATCGGGGTCAATATCGGCGAGTTGGTACTGAACTAATTTTCCGGGCGAATCGACAAGGTTAATCCAATGACTATCAGTGTTATTTTACTCTGCCAATTGATATTTCCCTTCGACCACTTATTGAATACCTTCGACTATACAACCACCGCTTTAAGGCGTCTTCGTTACCAGTGATATAAGTGAGGCAACGGCCTGGCGTAGACCACATAATGAATGTCAGTCAGGGTACCGTTACCTTACTTCCAACGACAGCCGATAGCTATGTAGTGAAGGGATGAGGTTGCTACTTACATGATCATCGTCTATGTAAACCACCTTAACGGATGAAAAAAATCATAATCACAGTCGCCATAACTATGCTGGCAGGCATTAGGAATGGATGGGCTCAGTCGAGTCCCCCTTGACGAACACCAACGACGCATTTTTTATACCAACGGCTGACAACGTTATATCTATGAAACTTAAAACGATTGTTGAGACGATTCAACACGAAAGTAAGGTGGTGCAAGGCGAGGCTACTAAAGACGTGATTTATGCCAGTCAACATATATATCCCGACGAATCGGCGGCCAAAAAAGCATTCGCAAACTCTATAACGAAACTGCTACATGTGAATGGCTGGTCAGCTCTTTCCAACTTTTCCGCTGATTTTGCGCTGTATAATCCGATCGGTAGGCCTAAACCAGATGGACCTGCCGACGTTGGTGATTTTGTTCAGATCATATTACCTGGTCCAATACCAGAAAATTGGGTGCGGGTTTCTCATAAGCTTTGCGACGAACAGTTGGTGGAATTCACAGTTCAACCCTGCTCTAATCCCTTGGCCGATAAACCGGACCAGATTGAGCACTTTTTTTCTGAGCAGGCCCGCAGCACCTTTCGAGTCGAATTATCAGGCGGCACAATTAGGGCTTTTGAAATCGGGCAACACGAAGGTATAAATAATCAGCAGCCGCAGGCCGGCGAACGAGCTGTTATTAACACGCTCATTGCAGAAACAGGCTGGCTGTTTTATCAGAAGATGCAGTGGAAACTTCTGACTGATTACCTGGTTCATCTGTAAACTCAGGGTATAGTTTTGGTAATTAACTAATTTTTCGTTTGGGCTTTTGTCTAGCCCAAACCAATGTACAGGCAGTTTTGACACGGATGATGGAAGCCCAAACGGGCAATTTCACGTAATGACCCATGCGGAGTAAATCTTAACAACAGTTCGACTTACTGGCAACCCTTCACCAAAACCAAAGAAATGTCGCATTGGATAGCGGGCCTTGGCGAACAATTAAAACACACAACTCATAGAATCAGGGCAAGAAGAATTAATTATGTTACGGCATTTTACTCCACCCCACCCCTGAAAACCAGAAGAGTGACTAACAGTAGTCGCTGTCTTAACCCCTCCCATTGCAATAAGGGGAGGGGTTAAGACAGCCGGCCGCAGCCGTGAGGCAAAATATTCAGCAGCTTAATAGTCGTATTTAATACCCATTTTCTTCGCCATATCGGAGAACACTTGGGGATCAAAATCTTCAGCACCCGGCGCATTCAGTTGGGGTTCTTCCTCAAGGTCTGGTACTGGGTACCCAGGCATTCCGCCTTCCACGACAAAGCATTCCTGACCATCATCGGGGTGGGGACCATTCCAGATCAGCCCTGCCTGTTTGTAATCCTCCTGACTGAAGGTGTACAAGGACAAATGGAGCTTCTGATCCATAAATTTCCGGGCTTCCGGAAAAGCGTTGTTGCTTAAATTCGGAATCGGCAGGAGCTTCGTGACTTCTACACCTGTAAGTTTTTCTAGAGCTTTGGCATAAGCTACTACGTGCAAACCACCGCGTACAAGCAAATAGCCTACCATCGTTCGGGCTGTTGGGTCCGATACCATTTCATACGCCTTTATCTTGTTGGCCCGTGCGCCACATTCCAGAAAGAAATTATGGAGCAAATCCAATTTCAAATTGCCACTGCTAAATACATTCTGACCCGTCCAGAAATTGCCCATCGAATCAACCGGCAATGACCCTTGCCCACTGGCAATATAATGATACGTATTGCGGGCGTTGGTTGCCTCAGCGAGTGGAGCAGTAACGGGATCAAAGCCCCGTTGCGTTACGCCTGTCAGCAATAGGTTGATAGCATAGGAAACCACCTCAATATGGCCGTATTCCTCCCCGGCAATACTGGCGATCACATCATAGAATGGGCGAATTTTCTTGCGGCCCCGAAAGTTGAACGATTGGAAGGTGTAATTCATCAGCGTTGACATCTCGCCAAATTTCCCTCCCAGTAGTTCCTGAATGGCTGCGGCATCGTTGGCCGATGGGTTTTTAGGTATTGGCAACTCAATGGGAAGCCTATCCATTTTTAAAATCATAACCTTGAGGTTTGGTTTGGAAACCTGAAACACTTGTTCACGAATCCAACCTGCCCTAACTGCCTATGGTTGAAAAATAGGAACCTCATACGAGGCAACGGCCCTACTTTTCCAAGGCTGTGTTATTCTCAATAAGCCGTAACCCTTTTGGGGCCAGAAAAATAGATTTCTCTTACAACTTGCGTTTTGGCGGTCCGATTCTCGCCAATATATCGCTCGGGCCACCCCGTCCCGATCGGCCAGCAGGAAGCAGAATTTTATCGTATTGGGGGCCCGGCTTGTAAATAATAGTAACCTGGGGCATTAGTCATCAACTTTTGTCGTTCAATCTCGCTACTGTGGCCCGCCTTGGTAGTTGTAACCAATTATCTAATAAAGAATTTTAAATTTTGATGACATTGTTACATATTCGTCGTCTCATGGTAATCGAAGTGTTGGATTAGGCTTATTTTTCTCAAATTTTATAACATGAAGAAATATTTTACCCAAACAATCTACAACACTCAGTTCTTCACTGTGTTGTTGTCATCTGTAGCAAAAAGGGATATAAAATTTCTCTCTTTCAGCGCGTTGCTACTTTTGCTGTTACTACTTATATCATCAAATTCCGCATGGGCTCAAACGGGTATAATTGGCGACAGAGTGTGGAATGATATCGATCAGGATGGTAAACAGGATGGTGGAGAGCCAGGTATATCTGGCGTACAGGTCGACCTGGAAACCTATATCGGCCCGCCCTCACCTACATCGTCGCAGCTGGCAGACCCGGCAAACTGGTCCACCTCCTCTACTACCCCGGCAACAGTTGTAACAACTACCAATACCGTTGGAAACTATTCCTTTCCCGGCTTGATAGCAGGTTACTATCGGGTAAAGTTTTATTTGCTTGCGGGTTATAACTTTAGCCCGGAGAATGCTCCGAGTACTCCGCTGGCACTTCAGGATTTAGTTGATAGTGATGCCGGAGCATCAGGATATAGTCAAGTTATAACGCTTACTGCCGGAATGATAAACAATACTGTTGACGCAGGTATGTTTGTACCGGACCCCATGTCAGTGAAGCTCACCAAGTTCGACATCACAAAAGAAGGAAACAACTTGGCTATTCTAACCTGGACAACCATTGAGGAAGTGAACAGCAGTTATTTCGAGGTTCAAAAAAGTGCTGACGCGAAATCCTGGGTTGAAGTTGCCAAAGTTTATGCTAAAGGAAATTATACAGGTTTAGTCAACTATCAACATATTGACAATGGGCCTTATGCGGGCACTAATTACTATCGTCTCAAAATGGTTGATACAGACGGAACGTTTGCCTACAGTTCGATCAAAGCGGTTACTTTTGATAATGCAAAACTTATTCACGTTGTAGCTTATCCTAATCCGGCGTCCGAGCAGATATTTATCACAAATTCATCCGGATACAATATTGTTGGAGCTAAAATCCTTGATTTGTCGGGGCGTGTAGTGCTGGTTGAGAAACCATCTGAGCTTGCTGCAGGAATTGATGTTAAAAGTTTGCCGGAGGGAATTTACATTATGAGCATCTCACTGGAAAACGGAAATACCGAACGCCAAAGAGTGTTGATCAAAAGATAGCGGTACGAGTAAAGTTGCATTTGTCATTTTTACAACAATAAAGAAAAGGGCCGGATTCGTTTTGGCCCTTTTCTTTGTTGGGGTAGTTAACATATTTCGAACGGACCCGCGACGGCACTGTGCGCGGCTGCGGTACCGTGCCGCTGCCATAAATTCGCCAGATTACTCGACATAATTGATTCGGCTTACATCCAGTAAATCATAGACCAGCGGCACCAGATAATCCACTTGGCGAGCCATCAGATCAACTAAAGGGTTCAAGTGTATGAAGAACGCACAATTCTGCTACTATTATTTGTCCCAATCAGGCGGGTACTCACTCCATTGCTCCAGCAAGAAATCAGCCAGATCTAACCCGGCGGCTCTCTCGGGCTCAGTAGCGTTATCTTCCAGATAGGTCGATACCGTAATCTGAAACCCTTGCGCCAGCAACTCCCCCGCTACCCGGTTCCAGCGCTCAAAGGCACTCCCATCCTTCGACAGGTCAGGAAACAACTCTATTTTTCGGCCACGTACCGGGGCCAATCGTTCGGCGTTGAGATACGACAAAGCGCCAACCGCCATCCAAATAAAGCCGGGGAAATACGGCGTACTGATAACGGCTGTTTTAGGCGCTTCCACAATAGCCACCGGCTGGTCGATGGGGGCGGTTAGTAGTTGCGGTAAACCAAACAAACAGGGCGACTTCTGTACCTCGTTCCGCTCATCCAGATAAGCCGTTAGCCAGGCTGGATAAGGTTGATTTAATTGATCACACCGCAGGGCATAGGAGGAATGGACCCATGAGGTCCGGCTGCGCTGCTCACCATCCTTGACCACGTATTTGACCGTATGAAAGGTATCATCAAATAACTTGATCTGCCCTCCTCGTATGCGTTCCTGCTCGTCGATGTACCAGAAAACACAAGCCCCCAACCAACGGCTCGACGTACCAATACAAAACCGCTTCAACAGGGTATCGGCCACACTGACCCCAAAATGGCGACGCAACAGATAAGCAAACTGATTATAGTCATAATGACCCAGCGACTGGGCCAATACCTCCTCAGGAATGGTAATAATTGGGATCTCTTCAGGCGGGGTGACCGCTACAGCAGGGCGGGTTGTTGACTGGTCAAACAGAAAGGCAGCTACCCGTTCGGCCTCTTCGAGAGTAGCACTGACCGTTTGTATCAACTGGGTAATAATGTGTTGTTTCGATCCCCCCTGATGCTTCTGTTTGGCTGCCAGTGTAAACCATTCTCGGGATATAGGTTTCAGGTTGTAGCGCGCTTTTACTTCATCATGGTACGATAATCCGGATGGGCCTTTCTGATAGGGATTAAGATGGTAGCCGCAATTGCTTTCCCGGTCGCAACGCCCGTAGATGTCAGGCAGGAGTTCGCCGGTTTTAGTGTCAATATATCGGCTCAACGTCCGACGATGCCTGGGACCGCAGTTCGGACAATCAGTTTTGATCGCTTTTTTTGGTAATTGGTAACGGAACGTATTTTCAGGCATGAGGATAAAAATAACATCTTTTTTGGTAGTGCAGCCCCGATTTTAAGGATAATCTGGAAGCGACAAAACGAGTAACTCTAAGATGATGCAAATTTTTGTGTTACAGAGAAAGTCCCATTTCTAGCGTTAAATTAAGGTAGTATTTACATACTCTACAAGCTCTATCCATTCAATCATTTTGATAAACTAATCAAACAGACTCCCGTTATAAGCCGTATTCAGTTCACTGGTTTATTTAGCTTGGTTATCTGTTATGAAAGCAGCCGTATTTCACAAAGTTGGCGACATCCGTTATGAAACAATGGAAGACCCAACAATCGAACAATCGCGGGATGTTATTCTGCGCGTTACCTCAACCGCCATATGTGGCTCTGATTTACATATCTACGATGGGTTTCTACCCCAACTTCGCAATGAAGTGCTGGGTCATGAGTTTATGGGCATTGTAGAAGAAGTTGGCTCGGGCGTGTCTAATCTTAAAAAAGGCGACCGGGTTGTTGTGCCTTTCACCATCGCCTGCGGCAAGTGTTATTTCTGTGATCACCATCTGGAAATGCACTGCGAGAATTCTAATCCCGAGTTTTACGGTCCCGACGGTGGCTTATTGACCGAAAAAGGCGGAGGTCTGTTTGGCTACTCTGACTTATACGGCGGCTACAATGGTGGACAAGCCGAATACGTTCGGGTACCCTTTGCCGATTACGGCCTGCGCCATGTTCCGGAAGGACTCAAAGATGAACAGGTTTTATTTTTAACCGATATTTTCCCAACGGGTTGGAGCGCCATCGAATGGGGCGAACTCAAAGGTGGCGAAACGGTAGCCATTTTCGGGTCGGGACCCGTTGGACTCATGGCCCAAAAATCGGCCTGGTTACAGGGAGCAGGTCGTGTAATTGCCATTGATCCGGTGGAATACCGACTAGAACGAGCCCGGCGGGTTAATAAAGTGGAAACGCTTAACCCCAACGAAGTAGACGTTGTGGAGGCCATTCGAAGCATGACCGAAGGTCGCGGAGCCGATCTGTGCGTAGATGCCGTGGGCATGGAAGCGGATCGTGGTTTTCTGGAAAAAGCTAAAGCGGTTATTAACCTGGAAAAAGGGACGCCCAAAGTACTGGAACTATGTCTTCAAGCCGTTCATCGGGGAGGAATTGTATC
>CAXVWN010000213.1:0-11336 GCA_964263725.1 Spirosoma sp. | reverse complement strand
TGCTGGCGGAAAGAATATCCGGTTTTGGCCATCTTTCAATCGGGCACCGTAAGTGCCGGCCCCAACCGTCACGCTTTGACCTGTACTGCCGGCATCCCAGTTATATTGATAACCCGCTGGCTGAGTAAGGGTAAGTTGATTAGAATTGGCACAACCCAAGTTAGCTACTGGTTGAGGTAGGGCCGCATAGGGCGTAATTAATGACCAAACATTATTGATCGCTATGGCCCAATAATTACCAGCCAGTATTTGCCCCGACGGTGAAAAATGGATACCATCCGGACGGTCGGCGATTTGATTAATATTATCCAGATCGGGGCCTTGAAACACATTATAATTTGCCCGGTTAATAACCCGGGATTGTGCCAACCGTACGCCATCAAAACGGGCACCCACATAGGAAGACAAAGCGACGATACAACCTAAATCAGGTTTGTTGAACTCCGTCCGCATTTTATCAATGACTTTGTAGTAATACTTATAGGTGGAGTCGGACGGGTTCTCCCGATCATTTTCACCGTGTTGAATAAGCACCGCCCGTATACCCGTAGTCGGCACGTAAAGGTTCATCAGGTTGCGTAGGTTGACAAAGGGCATCCGTATATTATACCGAACAAAGGAATGTACAAATGGAATGTCATAAGCTGCCCAGTAGGTGTACTGCATAGATGTTCCGCCAAAGCCAGCATTATAAAATAATACAGGAACATTGATCCGACTCACCAGTTCATCGCCCATATGGCCCCACAGCCAGGCATCCTGAGCAAAAGGGGAAGCCCCACTATGGATTAATAATTTACTGAAAGCCAAACCAGGCAAATAGCGTGTATCTCCCGTAGGTAAATAATTCTGTTGAAACGTAGTCGTACTATGATCAATAGCAATCACGTTTACCCTATCATCGGTAGCTCCCTCAATCGTAGGACAATTATCAACGCCATTGATAATGCAGCTCGACCCCTGCGCATTGGAGTGTCCAATAATAGCAAACACCTCTCCTACGCCAAACCGATCGACTACATCAGAAGCTACCAGACTACCATTATTCCATCCCCGCACCTGAATTTCATACCAACCACCCGTTACGTTAATGGTGCCGTTAAACTGCCCATTCGTTGGGTTTGTCTGTATTGTAGCCCAAGCCGTAGTAGTTCCTTGCCCAGCTACCCGAACAACAGCTCGAGCGTCAACAACATCTATCAATTGACTGTAACTACCCGCAATTTGCACTGTTGCCTGATTGCTACTATTACGCTGGAGAACCATCCGGCTAATTGGGTACGTAATCTTGAGTTGAGCCAACAATTGACTCGGACACATAAGACTATGTGTAAGCACTGTAACCATGACCACAACTTTTTGTAGATAGTTTATCATATATACATGCAATACAATAACATGTTACTTACTATACATCCTATTCAAGCAAAAAGAGTACCAAAGAAGAAATGCTTTCTATGCTTGTTTATCGTTATATGAATTACCACGTTACCCTTTATACTATATATCTTTAGTCATTTCTGATTTTGTAGCACCCTTTACATCAGGCGTATTCAAACGAAAACGACTTGTGGCCCGTTACCCTTTCATATGGCAAAAACATCATTAGGCTCGTTACTCGCCCGTGTTGGGCTCGATTGGTTTATACTCGCCTTATTGGCGATGATCGGGCTGGCCAAACTCTGGCCTGAGCCCGGCATTCATGAGGGGCCGCTGTCCTTATCGTCGCTGGCTAACTACGGGGTTTCATTGATTTTTTTCTTCTACGGTTTAAAGCTGAATTTCACTCAGTTGCGGGAAGGGTTGCGAAATTACCGGCTGCATCTGACCATTCACCTGACTACGTTCGTGGTGTTTCCGGCGGTGGTGCTAACCGCTCGATCCCTGTTTCTCACCCCCGATACCAAATTACTTTGGCTGGGTATTTTCTACGTGGCCGCGCTGCCCTCAACGGTTTCGTCGTCGGTGGTGATGGTATCCATTGCCGGCGGAAACATACCAGCGGCCATCTTCAACGCCAGTATTTCCAGCCTGATTGGGGTATTTATCACGCCTGTCTGGATGAGTTTTTTACTAGTTAGTACCAACGGGCATTATGACCTGGCCGGTGTTATCGGCAAGCTGACCCTTCAGGTTATTGTGCCCGTTGTACTCGGTCTTTTATTGAACCAGCGACTGGGTTGGCTGGCGGCTCGCAACAAATCGGCGTTGCGTTACTTCGACCAGATTACTATTTTGCTCATTGTGTACACGGCATTCTGCGAATCATTCTCACGTCATTCGTTCGAAAAAATTTCGGGGAGCGATTTGCTCTGGTTAGCGGCACTCATGCTGGGCCTGTTCTTTCTTATATTCGGTTTTGTTACGGTACTTAGCCGGACGCTGAAGTTTAATCGGGAGGATCGCATTACGGCTTTGTTCTGCGGATCGAAGAAATCGCTGGTGCAGGGTAGCGTAATGGCAAATGTCTTATTTCCTGGCGCCATTGCCGGTGTAGTTCTACTGCCAATCATGATCTATCACGCCCTACAGCTCATTGTTGCCAGTATTATAGCACAATCTATGGCCCAGCAACAGTTGCAGTCGGAGAAAAACGAGGCCATTCAGGAGTGATTTTATGCGCTTCGGCAAACCCAAATGGGCATTCAGCGACAATACCCTAGTCCCCCATTAAACGCAGCCAGCCGATTTGTCTCTAACGTTCAGTTAACACACAAAAACAAAAACAACTGATCATGAAAAAGACAATCGCTGCCGCCCTTACTTTATTCGCTATTGCCACGACTACTAGTGTAACTCTGGCCCAAGGCGTTTATTCAAGACCTTTCGACAATCGCTCTGCTCAGTCACAGGGTCCTCGTTATAACAATGACCAGGTTCAGGACGAACTAAAAATAGACCGCATAGATGCTATCGTTGGCTTATCCCGCCGTCAGGAAAAGCAACTTCGTAAGATCGAAAACAATTATGACCACATCATGACGACTTCGCGTATGACACCCGACGGACTTCGTCAGCTTCAGCTTCGGAAACGTCAGGATGTGTTAGCCGTATTGACCTCGGCCCAACGGGATCGCTTGTTTGCATCGCAGCAAAACACACCGTATAACAATCGACCTACACCCTACGGTCGTCGTGGTTAAGAGGCTCAACATAGATTAATTGATTCGCCAAACCGGTATGTTAAATTATCGGTTTGGCGAATTGCTTTATGGGGCTATCTCGTACTTTTGAGCGCTTCTTAGCTTCTCCAGACGTTGATAAACCAGACAATCCCACTCGCTGATTCTCTCCATGTTGACCGCCATGCTTTTGGGCCGGATTTTGTTTGGGGAACGGCCACAGCAGCTTATCAGATTGAAGGAGCCGTTGACCGCGACGGGCGCGGCCCATCCATCTGGGATACGTTTAGCCATCAGAAAGGTAAAATTAAAACCGGCGAACATGCCGATGTGGCCTGTGAATTCTATGACCGCTATGAGTCCGATCTTAATCTTCATAAGGAATTGGGTTTCAATGCGTTTCGATTTTCGCTGTCCTGGTCACGAATTTTGCCTGATGGAACCGGTCCTCGCCATGGTGGTCGTGTGAATGAAGCGGGATTATTATTTTACGATCAGCTTATCGACCACTGCCTGGCATTGGGCATCACGCCCTGGATTACGCTCTACCATTGGGACTTACCGCAGGCGCTCGAAAATAAAGGCGGCTGGCCCAATCGAAAAATTGTAGATTGGTTCGGTGAGTTTGTGGACGTTTGTACCAAAGCATTTGGGCATAAAGTCAAGCATTGGATCATTCTGAATGAACCACTGGCCTCGTCGGTTTTAGGGTATTTTACGGGTCAGCACGCGCCCGGTCGGCGGAGTTTCGGGAACTTGCTACCCGCTATTCATCACACGGCACTGGCGCAGGCGGAGGGTGGCCGGATTGTTCGGCAGAACGTTCCTGATGCGCAGGTTGGCACCACGTTTTCCTGTTCGCCCATTGACCCGTTTACCTCCCGAGACCAGGCGGCTGCTCTGCGCGTAGATGCTCTTTTGAACCGACTTTATATCGAGCCAACCTTGGGTTTAGGCTATCCGACTAAAGAGTTACCGTTTCTGGCTGGTATCGCCAAAAAAGTAGCTAAACCCGGCGACATGGAGCGGCTGGTTTTCGATTTCGATTTCATCGGCTTGCAGCATTACTTCCGAGTCGTTGTCGAGCAGTCATATTTTATGCCTTATTTATGGGCAAAAGACGTGTCGCCCCTCCGACGCAATGTACAGACAATCAGCGAGATGGGATGGGAAGTATATCCCGAAAGTATGTATCGAATTATTCACCAGTTCGGTCAGTACGAAGGCGTTAAAAAAATCTACATCACCGAAAGCGGGGCAGCCTTTTACGATACGGTTGAGCAGGGTAAAGTAAACGATATAGCTCGCGTGGACTACCACAAAAATTACCTGCAAAATGTATTGCGGGCTAAACAGGAAGGTGTTCCGGTCGAGGGTTATTTCGCCTGGACATTCCTCGACAATTTTGAATGGGCCGAGGGCTATCGGCCTCGTTTTGGCTTGGTCTATGTTGACTTTCGAACGCAACAACGAATTGTAAAAGCTTCGGGAAGATGGTTTCAACAGATGTTGACCAACAAGCCAACGTTCGTTCAATAATAAACTTTTTAACCCCTGACTTACACAATCCGCTGTTTTATCAAATCGCTTCGTATCCTACTCTTTACCAAACCCATACAAGTGCCTTGCTATCTATGATCGGGCAGAATCTTCGCTTATCAACATTGCCCATCCTGATCATCAGGAAGAGCGGAACGGGCAGGCGTTTGAGCGATTCGGGAAAGTGTAAAAAGTAGGCTATTAATATAGCCTACAACGAGATGTATGTGGCTAAAATAGTTTTCATATTCAATTCGATTATTATCTGGGAAATAGAAACGCCAGACGGGGCTATCAAATCCCGTCCGGCGTTTTACGTAGAAATCGTCAAACTGACTATAGTATGTCAGATTGCTTCCTTTCTAAACTTTCATTTTATCAATATTCTTGTAGCTAATAGCAATTGATTCTAACGGTGGAAGCTTGCATACATCCTGCTCAACGAAGTAATGAGTCATGCCCGCTGTTTTCTTCGCGTCGAATATGCGTTGGAAGTCGATAGAGCCCGTTCCAACGGGAGCAAAAGCCCGTTCGGCTGTTTTTTCCATGTCTTTCACGTGCCAGAGCGGGAAACGACCGGGGTGCTTTTTAAATAGTGCGACGGGATCCTGATTGGCGAAAGAAGCCCAATACAAATCCAGCTCGAGTTTTACTAAATTTTTATCGGTATTGCCTAACAACACGTCGTAAGGCACTTTTCCGCTTAGTTCTTTAAACTCAAAGTCGTGGTTATGGTAGCAAAATTGAATACCAGCCGCCTTGCACACTTCGGCCGATTTATTGAACAACTCAGCAAATTGCAGGTAGTCGTCCAGTTTAGTACGCTCAGCCGGAAATAGGTAAGCGCAAACCATGTACTTCTGCCCAATAGCAGCCGCATCATCAACCGCCCGTTTCCAGTCATTGGTAAGCGTTCCTTTCGCATTTGGCATTGTTTTCCCAGTCGTATAATGCCCGCTAGGTGCCGACATACCCAATTCTTTCAGCAAGTCAGCAAACTCTTTTGGGGTTTTCCCGAAGAACTTACCGTCAGAATAACCATAGGGTTCAACTTCTTTGTAGCCAATTGCAGCCACTTTTTTCAGTGTTTCCACGGGCTCTTTGGCCATCAGGTCGCGCAGGGTGTACAACTGCAAACCAACCTTCTTGGGTGAGGCCGCAAACGCATCCAGTTTAGGCAATAAAACCGCCGATGTAGCTAAAGCACCTAGCTTAAGAAATTGCTGGCGGGTAATGTTAGAGGACTGATTCATGAGGCAAACGAGTCGGTTATTGGGCTACGGGCAGAGTACCCGCGCATCCAGTGCCTAAAGATACGGAAGCCTAGGTTTTGTGTCATAAAATATCCATTAAAAATACAAGGCCATTCACAGAGGTGAATGGCCTTGTATTTTCTCAAAAATTGTGTTTGTTTCCTTTATACTAATCCCTTCTTCATTGCTTTCACGGCATAATCGGCTGAACGGGCGGTCATGGCCATGTAGGTTAAGGATGGGTTTTGGGTGGAAGTCGATGTCATACAGGCTCCATCAGTAACAAAAACGTTCTTCACAGCGTGCAGTTGATTCCACTTATTCAGCATGGAAGTTTTGGGGTCTTTTCCCATCCGAACGCCACCCATCTCGTGAATATCGAGACCAGGACTGGCGTGACTATCGCGAACGCGGATATTTTTAAAACCGGCTTCAGTGAACATTTCCGTTAGTTGCTCCTGATAATCCTTCACCATTTTATCGTCATTGTCATCGTAGGCGATGGAAATTTTCAACTGAGGAATACCAAATGGATCTTTCAGCGATGAATCAAGGGCTACATAGTTGGTTTCTTTCGGAATGGTTTCGCCCATCATGTGCGACCCAACATACCAGCCGCCGAGTTTAGGATTCAGCAGGCTTTCTTTTAAATCGGCACCAACGCCATTCTGATCAGACCGCGAAACACGACCGGCCGAAAAACCAGCGGCATAGCCCCGAAGGAATCCCATTTCCTGCTTCTCCACATTACGAAAACGGGGAATATAGGGGCTGTTCGGGCGCCGTCCGTCGGTAGTTGAATCGAGCTCGCCGTCATACTCTCCCGATACACCGGCCCTGTAATTATGGAAAGCGGCATATTTGCCTAACACGCCACTATCGTTACCCAGCCCATTTGGAAAGCGGGTCGATGTGGAATTCAATAAGACTAAGTTCGAGTTCAGAGCGGCTGCATTCAGGAAGATAATACGGGCGTAATACTCCTGCATCTGCTTCGTGTGCGTATCAATTACCCGCACACCCGTCGCCCGGCCTTTTTTCTCGTCGTAAATAATGGAATGCACAACCGAATTGGGCCGCAGAGTCATTTTACCCGTTTTAGCCGCCCACGGAATGGTGGTGGAGTTGCTGCTGAAATAACCCCCGAACGGGCAACCCCGTTCGCAAATAGTCCGGTGCTGACACTGCGCCCGTCCCTGTTGATAATGAACAGGTTGCGGCTGCGTCAGGTGAGCCGCGCGGCCCATAATTACGTGCCGATCTTTGTAACGACCCGCTACTTTTTGTTGAAAATGCTTTTCGACGCAGTTCCACTCGTGCGGGGGCAGAAACTCGCCATCCGGTAGAGTTGCCAATCCATCTTTATTACCCGAAATACCCGCAAATTTCTCGACGTAACTATACCAGGGGGCAATGTCGGCATAACGAATGGGCCAATCGACAGCGAATCCATCGCGGGCGGGACCGTCGAAATCAAAGTCGCTCCACCGCTGCGTTTGCCGCGCCCACATCAGCGATTTTCCTCCCACCTGGTAACCCCGAATCCAGTCGAAGGGCTTTTCCTGAATGTATGGGTGCTCGGCATCTTTCACAAAGAATTGCTCCGTACCTTCATAAAAGGCATAACACTTACTGATGATTGGATTTGCATCCCGCACCTCCCGTTTGAGTTGGTTGCGGTGTTCAAACTCCCACGGCTGCATATTGGTGGTCGGATAATCGGTCACATGCCGAACATCGCGCCCCCGCTCAAGGACGAGTGTACGAAGCCCTTTACCGGTCAATTCCTTAGCGGCCCAGCCTCCGCTAATGCCAGAACCAATAACTATGGCGTCGTACGTGTTGAGCGCCTGAGCATCTATATTTAAGTATGACATAACAAGAGTAGATGAGTAGTCAGCCAGATTAGCCCTGACCACCATTAATGATTTGCTTATTTCGGTTGTGAAAGAGACTTTGTTTTTACGGGCACGCAACCGTAGTAATGGCCGGGAATAAATTCGTAATGCGTCAGGTTAGTCATGACATATTCAGAACTCATATAGCCCTTGATCGTCAGATTTTTGACCAGCGAATAAAAGTCTTTCTGGTTCTTGTCTTCGGACTTTGCCAGCTGAGTAAGCAACGCCGTCCGCTGTGCTGCGTCGCCTTCGGCGAAGGGTTTGCTAAAGGATGTCTGAGCCAGACCATCCAGCGAATCTATTCCTTTCCGAAAATTCTCCTGCGCCGGTTTATCGTAGCAATCGGTCACCATTTTCTGAACAAACAGATGTACGTTGAGCGATTTTGCTCCCGGTCCGGCCGCGGTTGTAGTATCAGTCGTCGGAATGATTGTTTCAACCATATTGGCCAGCATTTCGGTCTGGCCACTGGAGAGAATTTGCCGGGTCGAACGGACAGTTTCGGGCGTCCATCCGGAAGCCCAGGCGGGTAAGCTTATTAGCCCGCCAACAGCACCCGCCATTGTTTTTAATGCATTACGTCTTTCCACAGGAATCCTTAACTACGGTTGAGTTTATTATGTCAAAGATACAAAACAAACAAAGACAAATTATACAAAGTAAGTCGCTGTTACTGCCCTGGCCTACTTCAAATTTTCGCTCACACCCCTGAATACAGTAATTATCAGCCGGAATGCCCTTAATAAAAATGATACTGGGTTCTGGCTATTGAAACGACCGGCGTTTACTCATCGCAACGATAAATTATGAATGTACCCGGCGATAGAAAGTCTTGCCAAAAAACAGCCCCATAATTAGCTCTGATCGTGTTTAACCAATCGTAATAAAGCAAAATACGGCGGTCTCAGCGTGTCGATACGAAACCACTTTTCAGAGATAAATACAATTGGCTAGCCCTCTCTCAACAACCCATTTATATAGGTGTTAGTAACAAGGGCAAATGCCATTAAATGTCTATTAAATCAATAGTTCTTTAAGGGAGCATTGCAACATTTGGCTTTTCACAAACGTAAAGATAGAGTAGGTAGGCCTTTTTGCTTACCCATCAACTTCTATGAAACAACACGTTGTGAACAATGCTAATGGGTCATTTATGAATCAGTTTCTTAAACAAAATGGATCATGGTTATTGATAGCTGGATTTATCATATCGCTGTCAGGCTGTAAAAAAACGACGGACGATGTCAGTCCACAAACGACCACCTCAACCAGCGAAAATCAAACAGTAGATAGCTGGATTCTGGCAAACATGCGGGAGATTTATTACTGGAATTCTACCATCCCAGCGAACCCGGACACAACCCTGGCACCCGATGTATTCTTCGACTCTATTTTGAATACGTACAACGCCACCACCAATCCTACGGGCGACCGTTTTTCGTGGATTGAAAACGATGCAAATACACTGACCGCCGAATTAAGCGGCCAAACGACCACAACCGGTATGGACTATAATCTGTATCTACGGGCGTCGGGGTCTACAGATGTTATTGCACAGGTTCTGTATGTTTTGCCTGGTTCACCGGCACAAAAGGCAGGTTTGAAACGAGGTGATATTATCTCGAAAGTAAATGGACAGTTACTAAACACGACAAACTATTCTGACCTGCTATTTACAGGTACTACGTTTACGTTTGGGCTGGCCGCTGTGAGCGGGACGTCGCTGGTTGATACAGACAAGGCGGTTACGGTGACCGAAACAGTTTTTCAGGAAAATCCGGTGTTTTTAGATTCTATCTACACGATTGGCAGCAAAAAAGTAGGCTACTTAGTGTACAACCAGTTTGTACCGGGCGCTAATGGCAGTACCGCCAACGAATATGATGCGCAGGTCGATGCTGTTTTCAACGACTTTAAAGCTAAAGGTGTCAACGAGTTAGTGCTGGACTTACGCTATAACCCAGGTGGTTATACGTCCTCATCGGCTAACCTGGCCAGCCTGATTGGAAAAGGAATCAGTTCTAATCAACTGTATTTTCGTGAAGAATGGAATGCCACCATCACTCCCGAGTTGCAGAAACAGTATGGGAGCAGCTTCTTCGTGACGAATTTTCTTGACAAGGCACAGAATATTGGCAGTAGCCTCTCGCGGGTATTCGTACTCACCACAGATCATACAGCCTCAGCCAGCGAACTTATCATAAATGGACTACGCCCGTATATGACTGTAATAACCATTGGCAGTACTACGTACGGCAAAAACGTCGGTTCTATCACCATCACCGATGACACTGGAAAGATCAAGTGGGGCATGCAGCCTATTGTCTTCAAATCATATAATAATGCTGGTCAATCCGACTATTCAACTGGTTTCACGCCCAATGTGGAAGTAGATGAACCCATTAATCTGCTGCCCCTGGGCGACACTAATGAGCCTTTATTAAACGAAGCTCTTTATCAGATTTCAGGTAGCACGGCCAGTGGTCGGCGGGCCGCTGCCGTCCGAAACCCACTTTTATTGATGGGATCGTCTATTCAACGGAAAGCTGGTGGCCACGCGATGATCCGAGCGATTAAAAACCTGAAATTCTAATTATTTTTTTAATTCTCATTCCAACGACTATAACACAAAGTGGGTCTTTGTGTTATAGTCGTTTCAGTTTACCGGCAAAGGTTTGATCTATTATGACAACAATTAAGAATTTTTATGAGACAGACACGTTGGTATGTAACGCCTGTTTGACGTAATTTTGCCTGACGCATTTGATCACCCAATCACGATGAGTTAGCCCCCAAGCCAAATCATACGTGACACATGAAGGCTTCTTTTTGGGTTGGCTCATCCCGGTCTGGATGGCAAAACCGTCGTTCTTAACTCAAATTGGTATAACTTTACGTTTTAGTTCGTTCGTTTACGCTCTTTTTCATGATTCATTTACCGTTTCGATTTCTTTCGGCAACCGACTCCCAGCCGCAATCTGTATCTACTGAGACACTGCTCTCTCCCGTAACTAAGAAACCTAAAAACCAGCAGCTCACCAACTGGGTGCTGGGTGCTCTTTGTATCGGCTGGGCAGGTCTGCTAGTCGGTTGCGGTGGCTCCACCACAGTATCTGTTCTGGGCGACTGGACAGTTAAATCTGAATTTGAAGGGGTGACTCGCTCGGGAGCATCCAGTTTCGTTATCAATAACATCGCCTATATGGGTACGGGTCGCGATGCCAGTAACCAACGGCTTCAGGATTTCTGGGCCTATGATCCCGCCAAGAATGCATGGAGCCAAAAAGCTAATTATGCTGGCGTTGCCCGTTATTCAGGCATCGGCTTTTCAGTTGGCAACAAAGGGTATATCGGCACAGGCATCAACATCAACAGCGATAAGTTGAAAGATTTCTGGGAATATGACGCAACGGCTAATACCTGGAAAGCAGTAGCCGACTTTGGTGGCACAGCCCGCTACGGTACAATGTCATTTACGATAGGTACTAAAGGATATGTTGGCACGGGTAACGATGGCAACT
>CAXVWN010000212.1:0-7095 GCA_964263725.1 Spirosoma sp. | reverse complement strand
ACCGACTGGCTGACCTACCGCGCCAATGCGGGGCTGGAAGTGAGCTTCGATTACACGCAGGGATTGCGTCAGTTGGGTGTCTATCAATACAGTGCTTCGCCGGTGCCCAGCTCGGTTAGCGAAGATCGGTCACGCTATTATAGCCTGTTGTTCGAACACACCCTGAACTTCAACAAAACATTCGGTTTGCACAGTATCAACGGCGTGGTCGGAATCAGTCAGCAAACTGCCCGTCGCGATAATACGACGGGTTCCCGAACAAATCTGGCGACCTCAGGCGGGCAGTATTTCAGTACAATCGATGCCGCAACGGGTATCTCAAACTCCGCTGGTGGTACGGGTACCGATTACCGAATTCTAGGTTATCTAGGCCGACTAAACTACGCTTACAACGACAAGTATCTGCTAACGCTAACCGGTCGAGTCGATCAGGATTCGCGGTTCGGGTCCAACTACCGCACCGGTTTCTTCCCATCGGTAGCCGGGGCCTGGCGTATCAGTGAGGAGAAATTTTTCCACGCTCCCTGGATTTCGGATTTGAAACTGAGTGCCTCCTATGGGAAGCTCGGCATTGTGGTGCCGACGTTGGGATCGTTTCCGTACACGGCCTTTATCAATAACAATCCCCGCGCCATTTTCGGGGTTGATCAAACGGCCAACGTAGGCGCTTATCAGGCCCAGCTAGCCAACCCCGATCTGCGCTGGGAACAACGACTGTCGCAGAACTACGGCGTGACGGCCAGCTTCCTCAACAACCGCATTACAAGCGAAATCAACTATTACAATTCGCTCTCGTCGGACGCTATTCTGAATCTGGCGGTACCGGGCTATCTGGGGAATCTTCAGGGCAATCCATACGTGAATACGGCGTCGATTCGCAATCAAGGGTTTGAATTCTCACTGACTTACCGCAATAATGAACATCCGTTTAAATGGGATGTGTCGGGTAATTTAACAACCATAAAAAACCGGATTGAGAACGTTGGCAATCAGGGGCAGGACGTAAATTATATCCAGAGTGGCAATACCCGCTCGCAGGTGGGCCGTCCCGTTGGGCAGTGGTACGTCCTGAAAACGGCGGGCATTTTCCAGACACAGGAAGAAATAAATGCTTATAAAGGGGCCAACGGAACGCTGATTCAGCCCAACGCCAAACCCGGCGACATTCGCTACGTGGACACCAACGGCGATGGGCAGATTACCCAGAACGACGACCGGCAGTTTGTGGGTTCGCCCTGGCCGAAACTCCAGGCGGGCGCTCAATTTAATGCCAGCTATGGCCCGTTTAGCCTGAATGTACAATTTATCGGCGTGTTTGGCTATACGGTGTACAACGACGTTCGGCGCAGTCTGGATACGTACCAGAACACGAACTTCCGGGGCGATGTCAATCCGTGGTCAGCGACGAATACCAACACCAGCGACCCACGAATCGGGCTGGAATCCGGTGATCAGGGAATCATTTCCAACAATTTTTCTTATACCGATCGCTGGCTCGAAAATGCGTCGTATGTCCGGCTGCGCAATGTAGAAGTTGGCTACACGTTCCAGAAATCCCTGCTTTCTAAAGTCAATCTCCGAAACACGCGGCTGTACGTGAGTGGCCAGAATTTGTTCACCGTCACCAAGTATTCGGGCCTTGATCCGGATGTAACGGGCGCTAACATTCAGGAGCGTGGCGTCGATAATGGTCACTGGCCGTCTCCCCGCGTGATTTCTGTTGGTATAACCGGTGATTTTTAATCAAAACGAATCTCAACCATGAAACATATACTTATCTGTCTGGGGCTGGTAGCTGTATCGCTGCTGACCGCCTGCGACCGAAATTTAGATATTGTGAACCCTAACCAGTTAACGGCTCAGTCGTTCTGGAAAACCGATGCCGATGCACTGGCAGGCGTCAATGCTGTATATAGCACGATGCACCGGGGCGGTATTTCACGCTGGATGCCGTTTTACTACATCATTCGTTCCGACGAAGGCCGCAGTCAGAGTCCGGCCACCGATATTGTGAACAACATGGACCAGTTTCTGGTCACGGACTACAATTATGGCAATGCCGTGGCGGTCTGGGATGATAACTACATCGGTGTGAACCGGGCCAATCAGGTGATCGACAACGTGCCGAACATCCAGATGGATGCTACCCTGCGAAACCGCTACATCGGCGAGGCCAAGTTTCTGCGGGCCATGTATTATTACCATCTGGTTACGCTGTGGGGGAACGTACCGCTGATCCTGCAAACGTCAGTCGTGGGCGATAAACCCGCTTCGTCTACAACGGCACAGGTGTGGGCGCAGATCGAGAAAGACCTGACCGAAGCGGCCGCTATTTTGCCAACTACCTACAGCGGTGCCGATCTGGGCCGGGCTACCAAAGGTGCGGCTTATGCGCTATTAGCTAAGGCTTACATGCAGCAACAGAAATACACTGAATCACTGACACCCTTGCAGTGGCTGGTGGAGGGCGATGGAAAAGCGGTCTATTCGCTAGTGCCAAATTATCGGGACAATTTCCTGATTACGACCGAAAACAACAAGGAATCCGTGTTTGAATGGCAGTTTCAAATTAACACAGCGGAGTACACAGACGATGATAGCCAGACGCCTAACCAGAATTACGGCTCGTCTTTAGCGCAGTTTTTCGGGCCGAGCGGCATTGGCTGGTCGGATGGCGAAGCCCAACGCTGGCCTACCCGTGAGTTCAACGAAAAAACAACAACGGGTGCCCGCGATCCTCGCCTGGAAGCGTCGTTTCTCTTCGACTCGACGAACGTAAAGGGGCCGGATTCGACCCTGATTTACGGTCAGACGTTTACACAGCGGTACGGTCGGGATAACAAGCGCGTATGGTTCCGCAAGTTTCAGAACGACCACTGGAAAAATGAAGAGGGGTATCGCTCGCCCAACAACTGGCGGTATATCCGCTATGCTGACGTTTTGCTGCTATACGCCGAAGCCCTGAACGCCACCGGCAAAACGACGCAAGCGTATACTTACGTCGATCAGGTGCGGCAACGGGCTGGTTTGCCAACGCTTACCATCGCCAAACCGGGTCTTACACAAACACTGTTTCTGGCTCAACTCAAACACGAGCGTGTAACGGAACTATCGGGCGAAGGCCACCGCTGGAACGATCTGGCGCGATGGGGTGATCTGGGTCCGCAACTGGCTAGCCGTGATGCCGCTTTTTCCACGTTTGTGAAAGGCAAAAGCGAGCTACTACCCATCCCCCAACTCGACCGTGACCTGAACCCGAACCTGACCCAGAACCCAAATTATTGATTTTTCAACACAGCGTGACGGCGGTAAACACAGAGAAGGAATGCTATAAAACTCCGCTTCCTCTGTGTTTACCGCCGTCACACTGTGTTTAACGCCCTCACAACGATGAAAAATTACTTTTTTCTGTTACTGGTGCCGCTGATTGTAGCCTGTAAATCAAGCGACACGTCCATCAACAATCCCACTCCGCCCGTCACATCCGTTGATACGGTGGGCAAATTCAGGAATCCAATTCTTTCCCCCGCTCCCGATCCCTGGGTGACCTACAAAGACGGATTCTATTACGTGATGCACACCACCGGCAACAGCCTACGCATCTATAAAACCGCTGCCATAAGTCGCCTGAACGCAGCCAATCCTGTTACCGTCTGGACACCTCCCGCCACCGGCCCTAACTCGCGTGACATCTGGGCACCGGAACTTCACAACGTCAACGGCATTTGGTACATCTACTACGCGGCCGACAATAATGGGGTCGATGCGACTCACCGCATGTTTGTGCTTGAAAATAAAGCGGCAGACCCAACCACCGGCACTTGGACCGATCGGGGCCAACTCAATTTGCCCGACAACAAATGGGCGATCGATGGTACGTTGGGTCAACTCAATGGGCAACTCTATTTTGCATGGTCCGGTTGGGAAAACGACCTCGGCGGTTCGCAAAACATATATACATGTAAACTAACGAATCCTTACACAGCCGAGGGGCAACGTGTCCGGGTGTCAGCGCCAGAGTTGACGTGGGAGAAACAGGGGTTTGGCGTCAATGAAGCCCCCGAGTTTCTGACCCATGCCAACAAGGTGTTTCTTATTTACTCGGCCAGTTTCTGTGGCACCGATCAATACGCGTTGGGGCAACTTTCGGCAGATACGAGTGCCAATCTTATTGTCCAAACGTCGTGGACAAAAGCGCAGAATCCGGTTTTTGGCCCTTACGCCAGTGGCAGTACCTACGGCGTGGGGCATACTAGTTTTTTCACTACGCCTGACTCGAAAGAGAACTGGCTGGTTTATCACGCCAACGCGGCACCGGGCCAGGGCTGTGGCGATTTTCGATCCGCCCGAATGCAGCCTTTTAGCTGGAAAGCCGACGGGTCACCCGACTTTGGCACTCCCGTTAATCTGACCGATTACATTAAACGACCTTCGGGTGAGTAATAAAAATGAACAATGACAATATTCTGGTTACCAAGGTATTGATATTATTCATTGTTCATTTCCCATTTACTTAAGTGCTGTTATTACGCCTGAGGGGAGTTTTTGGGGTGTGGTAGTGGGCCCCAGAATCGTTATTCTTCCGTTTTTCACCTCCATTCGGTCAATACAAACCACTCGTTCATCTCCGGTTTTGGCGGTTCTGGCGTGGTAAACGCAGAACATTTCTTTGCCGTCGGGCGAGTAGGCAATGCTATTGTGCCCAGTGCCCGTTACGGGTCCACCCCGGTCGGCGTTTTGCTGTAATACTGGATTGTTAGCTGCTTTTTTATAGGGTCCTAAAGGCGAGGTGGACGTAGCGTATCCAATGGCGTAGTACCGACCACCAAAATTATTAGCCGAATACATAATGTAATATATGTTGTCTTTTTTAAACGTAACGGAGCCCTCCGTCCAGCGTCGGTTTACTTCGCGGGCCGTAACAGACCGACTTTCCCAATCGGCCTGCTTGTCGCTAAGGGTAACGGGTGGTCGCAGTAGCAAAACCGGTTCGCCGATGACGCCGGAAAAATCGGACATAAGTTCGATTCCGTACACCCAGCTTTCTTCAATCTCCTTGAACCATCCTTTTTTCCGGGCTAAATCAGCCACTTCGCTTTCGACCGGATGTTTGTAGCAGCAACGCGAAAAATATAAATAAGCTTTGCCGTTGGTGTCAAAAAATACATTGGCATCGATGACGGGATAACCGGGATCAAAAACTGGTTTATTGGTCATGTCAATAAACGGGCCGGTCGGCTTGTCGGCCACGGCCACTCCAATACGGAAATTTTCAACATCCTTAGCCGGGTTTACTTTCCATTGGGCACTGTAAAACAGATAAAATTTCCCCTTCACTTCATACACTTCGGGCGCCCAGTAGGCACCGCCCCAGTTTGCGTTTGGATCGCTCCAGGCATTTTTGTTCGTATGAAAATACACCTGCCCTTCTGCCTTCCAATTCACCATATCTTTTGATGAATAAGCCGCGAATCCCTTATCAGCACCTCCGCCCGTGCCATACATATAGTATGTACCCTGGGTGTACAGAACATATGGATCACCAAACTGGACCGGCAAGGGATTAGAAAAAGTGGCTTTAGAAGTGGCAATACGTTGTGTTGTTTGTGCCATTGACTGGCGCAAAAACAGGGTAGTGAAAATGCCAAACAGGAGCAGTGTTTTCTTCATAGTAACGAATTTTTGTTCTAATCAACGTCAAAACGCCTTCTTGAGAGGTTTAATACCGGCGATACGGTTTTTTTAGAAGGTACGTTACTAATAAAAGTTATTACCGATTGAAACTACCTCTACTCCCCACATATTATAGACTGTAGTTGACAGTTATTGAGTCAACCTATTTATGGAACCCATCATGCTTCTCCTGCTTGCGTCCGCTAAAACTTGTGATTAACGTCAAGACAGATCCATTTAGCCTGATTTTGGGTGATAAACGCAAACGTAAGCTTTAGCACGCTGTTAATTAGCCGGTAAGGGTAAGAACACGCTAAAAACTGACCCTTCATTCGGTTTACTTCGAGCGGTAATAGTGCCCCCATGCGTCAGAACAATCTTTTCGCAAATGGCCAGCCCAATACCAGTTCCACTATACTGGCTTTTTCCGTGAAGCCGTTGAAAGATTTGAAACATTCGATCCAGATACTTTTCCTCAAAACCAATTCCATTGTCAACTATCTCCATCTGGCAGTACACATCTGCCTTCCGGGCGGGCTTGACCGATTCCGGTAGCTGATCGGCCACCACATTGTACGCTCTGATCTGGATAATTGGTGTCCGATTTGCCACGCGAAACTTCAACGCATTACTAAGTAAATTTTGAACCAACTGCTCCAGCTGAGATTGGTCGCCCTGTACAATTGGTAAAGGGCCGATCTCCACAATAGCTCCCGTTTCATGAATGATAACCTCTAAATCCAGTAGAACCGTTTGGACCACTACGTCTAAAGATACAAAATCGCTTAATTCCTGATGGGTGGCAATCCGGGCATAAGTCAGCAGGTCTTTAATCAGGGTAGACATCCGGTTGGCGGCTGCCTGCATCCGAACTAGATAGGTATTACCGTCCCCTAATAAGTCCCCGTACTGGTTCTGAAGCAGATCGCCAAACTGTTGCACTTTACGCAAGGGTTCCTGCAAATCATGCGAAGCAATGTAAGCGAACTGTTGTAGGTTCTCATTGGATCGCCGTAAATCTTCAATCGAGGTTTCCAGTTGCTGGGTACGCTGAACTACCAGTTGCTCTAAAGCCAGTTGGGCCTGTCGTTGCTGAGTTACATCTTGCACGGTCCCACTTATTTTGTAGGTCTGGCCCAATTGGTTGACGTAAGCTTTACCCTGGGAATGTAAAATGCGTTCTACTCCGCTGGGGTCCGTTACCCGATACTCAACATCATAATAACCGTCGGACCCCACAGCGATGGCTTGTCTCATCGAGGCTTGAACCCGAGGCCAATCCGACAACCGCACCAGCCGGAAGGCTCGCTCGACTGTAATGGATTCATCGGCTTCAATTCCATGCCAAGCCCGAAGTCGGGCAGAATATTCAATGTGGTTTGTAGTCAAATCAAACTGCCAAGTACCTAGTTGGGCCAGTTC
>CAXVWN010000211.1:0-36074 GCA_964263725.1 Spirosoma sp. | reverse complement strand
AGAACATTTGTATTAGGAAGGCGACGCAGTGCTTCAATGTGCGCGGGGCCGATGAATCCGGTGCCAACAACACCGATGTTAATTTTTTGCATGTAAGGGTAAGTGATTGAATTAATGAATGATTAAGTGATTGAATAGGGCGGCTTACTTGCGCTTATCGTTTGGCGTATTTTTACGGGCTGTCGAAAAGATCGCCAGTAGTTCAGAAACCTCTGCCATTAAACTGCCAAGTTTAGCTTCCGGCATTATTTCTGCTTCAACCAATATTTCAAGCCAGAACAGCAATTCGTCAGTTTCTTCTACAACGATACTCAGTTTAGCGAAGTATTCAGCCTGACTTCTAGCGCGACAAACAGCTCGGCAATTCGCTCCCACCGATGTTGAAGACCTAAGCAATTGTTTTCCTATGATTCGGGCTTCCTCTGTTTTTGGAAGCGAACGAAACAGGCGAATGCTTCTTAACACGAATTCTTTTGTCCGCTTTTGCATTTGCTGCACGAACTCAATTTTATCCATCTTAACATACGGTGGGGTTAACATTGAATGATTGAGTTGTTGAAGGATTGAGTGATTGAATAATTTATGCGCCAGATATTCAATCACTCATCCTTCAACAACTCAATCATTTACTTTACAAACTTCGTCCACTTGGTTTCCGTATTATTGGAGGCAATGACCGTGTCAATAAACGCCAATCCGCGAACGCCGTCTTCGGCTGTTGGAAAGTCGTAAAGCGGATCAGGGTCGCGGCCTTCCATATGCGCCTTTACGGCATAAGCAAAGTTGCGATACAGGTTGGCGAACGCTTCAAAAAAGCCCTCGGGGTGGCCCGCCGGCAAGCGCCAGTGAGCCGAGGCCGAGGCCGATAAAGTGCCCACGTTTGGCCGGATAATTCGCTGTCCTTCCTGCGTTTTATATTTTAGCGTATTGGGGTCCATCTGATGCCATTCTAAACCACCAAGTTCACCCCAGACATAAATTTTCAGGGCGTTCTCTTCACCGTTGGCAATTTGGCTGGCGTGCAAAACGCCCTTGGCACCGCCCTCAAAACGAAGCAACACATTACCATCGTCATCGAGTTGACGACCCGGCACAAAGGCCGTTAAGTCGGCACAGAGTTCGTCAATTTTTAGGCCCGTAACGTACTCCGCCAGGTTTTCGGCATGGGTTCCAATATCGCCCATGCAACCGGCCGCGCCCGATTTAGCCGGATCGGTGCGCCATATGGCCTGTTTGTAGTCATTGTGTTCTTCATCTTTCGACAGCCAGCCCTGCGGATACTCCACCACCACTTTCCGAATCTTGCCCAGTTTATTGTTCCGAATCATATCGCGGGCTTCTTTCACCATCGGATAACCGGTGTAATTGTGCGTTAACCCAAACACGAGCCCTGATTTTTCAACAATTTTCGCCAGTTCTTTCGCTTGTTCCAGATTCAACGTCATTGGCTTGTCGCACATCACATGGAAGCCATTTTCGAGGGCCATTTTGGCGGGCGGAAAATGCATGTGATTGGGCGTTACGATGGTAAGAAAATCCATCCGCTCGCCTTCGGGCAAGGCTTTTTCCCGCTCAATCATCTCCACAAACGACGAGTAAACTCGATCTTCGGGCAGGTAAAGCGCGTGGCCTGTGGCCTTCGATTTGTCGGGCGATGAGCTGAAACAGCCACAAACCAATTCGATTTCACCATCGAAACCAGCAGCCCGGCGGTGAACGGCACCAATGAAGGCATCGAGCCCCCCGCCAACCATACCCATTCGCAATTTTCTATGCATTGGTGTTTAAGTTGAGTGTACGTAACGGATAATTTATACTAGATTATAAACGTTTTTATCCTGCCGCGTTTGCGCGCGCGCAAGACACATTGAAACAACTAGGCAACAGTTTGTGGCAACGATACGATGACAAGACCTGTTTCTGGCGAACCTACTCTTTTTTTTGCGGCCGGAAATTAGTTGTTTTCTCTTATTTTTCGGAAATTTTGCACAAAAACAGCAGTTTAACGGGGAGTTTATTCCGTCTTTTGCCTTTTGTTCTTTATTCAAACCTGTAAACCATTAAATCCCCTCTCGTAGAAAATGGACCTAACCATTAATCGTTCGCGGCTGTTTAACGCCAGTTGCTTTTCGCTCATCACCACAGCTATGGCTTTTGCCATTAGGGCCGGTGTCCTGACCCAACTGGGCAAGGAGTTTAATCTGACTGCCGAACAGCTAGGCTATGTCAACGCCATGGCTTTTCTGGGTTTCCCGATTGCCATGATTTTTGGTGGCCCACTCTACAACGTAATTGGTCCTAAGCGTATCGTATGGGTTGCTTTTGCAACGCATATCTTGGGTTTGGTAATGACTATTTTCGCAGGTGGCTACTGGACGTTGCTACTATCGACCTTTTTTGTTGGCTTTGGTAATGGCACTGTCGAAGCAGCTTGTAATCCTATGATTGCCGACATGTATGACGGCAATGTGAAAATTAAAATGCTCAGCCGTTTCCACATGTGGTTTCCGGGCGGAATCGTACTGGGAACGTTAGTTTCGAAGTTTATGACCGATGCCAATTTAGGCTGGCAGTTGCAAATTGGAGCCATTTTGATTCCGGCAGTGATTTACGCCTTTATGTTCCTGGGCCAACAGTTTCCGGCCAGTAAGGTAGAAGGCGCTGCTTCAACCGGCGAAAACCTGAAATCAATGATGTCGCCTTTGTATCTGTTTATGCTTGGCTGCATGGCGCTAACCGCTATTTCAGAATTCGGACCTGAGCAGTGGGTTGGCCCGATTCTGGGAAAAGCAGGTGCCAGTCCAATGCTCATTCTGGCCCTGGTAACCGGCCTGATGGCTGTAGGCCGGTATTTTGCAGGTCCAGTCGTACATAGTCTTAATCCAACTGGGGTCCTGCTCGGATCATCTATTTTTGCCGCTCTGGGTGTTTATTTGATGAGCACCGCAACGGGTCCAATGGTCTATGTTTCGGCCGTGATCTTTGCCATTGGGGTGTGTTACTTCTGGCCAACAATGATTGGCTTCGTAGCCGAATACATTCCCCGCGCTGGTGCATTTGGGATGTCCATTATGGGTGGCATGGGCATGTTCGCAACATCCATATTCCAGCCGATTATTGGTGGTTGGATTGATTCGGAAACGACAGCCGCTACGGGTCGTGGACTTTCGGGCGATGCCGTTGAGCTGGCCGCTGGCCAGGCGACGCTATCGCACATGGTTATTTTTCCGGTTATCCTGATTGTTGCATTTGGTGGATTGTATGTTTTTATGCGCAACCGTAAACCCAGCCACGCTGATGATGCCCTGATTGCTCAACAGCCACAGCTATGAGTTAGCAAAAATTAAAGTTAGTTAACAAAAAAGCCTGAAACATTATATTTCAGGCTTTTTTGTTAACTGAAGCATTAAAAGTCAGTTAATTGCCGATTAGTTATTAAACCTATTAGTTAGCTTTTAGTCAGAGAGACACCTAATCTAACTCGTTTAATCAACTATGTCGTGGCTCTACTTGATGCGTACACACAACCCCTCACGGCGGCTCAGATCGCTCATTTGCTCAGGCGGGCGACATTTGGGCCAACGCCCGAGCAGATTAAGGTCTTAACCGGACAAACAGCGGCCCAAGTTGTTGTAAAACTTCTGTCCAATCAACCAACGCCCGCTCTCCCACTCGATCTTAAAACAAGCAAAACATTTACGGATCAACCCTTTGTAACAACAAATCAGGGCACTTCCGAAGCGTATGTTAAAATGTGGTGGGCTAATTTGATGCTCAATCAGCCCATATCGCTGCTCGAAAAGATGACCTTGTTCTGGTCTAACCATTTCGTAACCAACGATTCTACGGTCAAAGATTACCGGTATATGTATCGGTACAATGCGCTGTTGCGGCAATACGCACTGGGCAATTTCAAAGCATTTGCTATCGCCATTACGCAAGACCCGGCCATGCTTCGGTTCCTCAATGGAAATCAAAATATTGTTGGTACGGCCAACGAAAACTACGCCCGGGAGCTTCAGGAACTCTTCACGATTGGCCGCAACGGTGGGTATATTGAAGATGATGTTCGGGAAGCGGCCAAAGTCCTGACTGGCTGGGTTGATACGGGCTACCGCGACGAAACGAACGCAACCATCAGCAGTTCGTTTAAAGCAACCCGGCACGATACAACCGACAAAACGTTCTCGGTAGCCTATCAGAACACAGTTATCAAAGGCCGGTCGGGCGCTACGGCGGGTCTGGATGAATTAAATGACTTACTGGACATGATTCTACGCAACGTCGAAACACCGTGTAACATCTGTCGGAAACTTTACCGGTGGTTCGTCAATTCAGACATTCCTGCCGATGTAGAAACAAATTTTATCCAGCCGCTCGCCGATCTGTTCCGAAAGAACAATTTCGACATCAAACCAGTATTAACGTCTATTTTCCAGAGTCAGCATTTCTTCGATGCCTCTTTGCAGGGAGCGGTGATCAAATCGCCCACCGATCTGGTTATCGGCACCTTTCGATTCTGGGGTTTGCAGGCGCCTGCTCAAACCCAGAGCGTAACGGCTTATTACCAGATTGGCAATTACATCTACGCCCGCGTTAAAGAAGAGCAACAGGATTTACTTAATCCGCCAACGGTATTTGGCTGGACGGCTTACTACCAAACGGGTTATTATCAGCAATGGATCAATTCGAATACACTGGGATTGCGCGGCTACTTTGGTGACTCGCTAACAACGAGTGCGCTGAAGTTGAACGGCAAACCCGTTATCGACGTCTTGACCTATGTTAAAACCCTCTCCGACCCATCTGATGCCGCCAAGCTGGTGAATGACTTAACGACGCAGTTGCTAGCCATTCCGATCGATCAGGCGCAAAAAGATTTCCTGACCGATACCATTTTGCTCAACTCCATTCCCCGTTACGAGTGGACCAGCGAATGGAATGACTACGTCAACTCGCCAACCGATGCCGCTAAAAAGCAAGCCGTTGACATAAAGTTGACAGCTTTTCTACAGTACATTTTCCGTATGGCCGAGTATCAGGTAATCTAAAATTAAAGAGCGAATGAGCGAAAAGCTACCGCTAACTTATTCGCACTTTCGCTCATTCACTTTTTCGCTCTTTATACCTATGAAGCGTCGTAATTTCCTTCAATATGCAGCCTCGTCACTGGCCCTGCCGGTCTTGGTTAATGGATTCGGAGCGAAAGCGTTTGCCCGCCCATCGTCGTTCATTCAATCACTGATAACGCTGGCCGATCAAACCGACCGGGTCTTGGTCATTATTCAGTTGCAGGGCGGTAATGATGGATTGAATATGGTGATTCCGCTCGACCAGATGAGCGTCTATACATCGCCGGGTTTTCGGGGAAACATTGCCATTCCCGAAGCAAAAGCCCTTAAGTTGAAAAACGTTGCCGGAACGGGACTGCACTCCGCTATGACGGGTATGCAACAGCTATTCAATGATGAAAAATTGAGTATAGTACAGGGCGTTTCGTATCCAACACCCAACTTTTCGCACTTTCGGGCCAGCGATATCTGGATGACCGCCGTTGACTCTAGCCAGACAGCAACGTCGGGCTGGGCCGGTCGCTACCTCGATCAGCAATTTCCCGGTTTCCCGGATAATTACCCGACGGATAAAATGCCCGATCCACCAGCAATTCAGATTGGTTACGTGACGGCTACAACCATGCTTGGCCCAACCGATTCGATGGCGATTGTCCTGCAAAGCCCCGATACGTTTGCCCGGCTGGTTGGCGATAAATCCAACGACCCAATTAGTACCCAACCCGGCTATGTTGGGCAGCAACTTGACTTTATCCGCCAGCAGCAAGCCAGTTCGGTTAGTTATGCCAGTCAAATCAAAACGGCGGCTGGCAAAGGCAAAAATCTGGCAACCTATCCCGCCACAAATGCCCTCGCGGCTCAACTTAAAATCATTGCCCGGCTTATTAGTGGCGGCATGCAAACGAAAGTCTATTACGTCACATTGGGCGGTTTCGACAATCACGCCAACCAGGTCGATGCGACTGATACCACCACGGGCACCCACGCGAATTTACTCCGCACATTATCCGAGGCCATTCTGGCTTTCCAAACCGATTTGGCGCAGCTGAAACTGGAAGATCGGGTGGTGGGCATGACGTTTTCGGAGTTTGGCCGACGAGCCATTTCAAACGGTAGCCGGGGAACGGACCACGGCACATCGGCACCGATGTTTGTCTTCGGAACAGCGATCAAATCGCCAATGGTGGGTAAGAATCCTAACCTGAGCGATCTGGACAATAACAACCTGAAAATGCAAACCGATTTTCGGCAGGTTTACGCGGCCATTCTGACCGATTGGTTCGGCACCGACGCCAGCACCGAAACCGCAACCCTGTTTCGGGATTTCCCGGTAGCAACCGTATTCCGCGCTCCACAGACGGTTACGGCTATTGAGCCGCTAGCGACGGATGCCCGGCTTTACCCAAACCCGGCATCGGGCGACGTCGTACTGGAATCGGACTGGCTTTACAAAGGCATAAAATCGGTACAAATTTCCGACATGCAAGGGCGGTTCATGCCATTAATCATCTCGCAATCAACACCGGGTTCGGTCCGATTTAATGTAGGAAATCTGCCTACCGGCCATTACGTAGTACAGGTTGAAACCGGGCAGGGTTTGCTGACGAAACGGATGGTTGTGGCGCGGTAAGGGTAGCTATTGTTTGTCATAAACGGAGACCTCTTCCTAAAAATCAGGCTGAAAGCTTATCCGGTCAATAGTACATTAAACTTTTCCGAGCTGAGCGAGTCTTACAAAGAGAATTTATCAGTAAACATATCATGCGAACTTTCCTGTTCGGCTTCCTATTATTGACCGCTGCCTGCCGCCGACCGTCAACTCAGTTTGCGGCTATGATGACCCCTATCAATCAACCAACAAATTATAGCCAAAACCTGAAAGCGGGCGATGAACTCATCGCGATGGGTAATGATCCGGCCTGGTCATTGACTCTTAATCCATCGAAGGGTTTTTTACATTTTAAAGCCCTAAATGGTGATAGTCTGAATATAGCCGCTCCAGAGCGTCAAACCGACCGAACCGACACACCTTCAGATGGTATGTTCCGCTACAGCGCATTGGTTGACAGCACGTCGTCGCAGTCGGGCCGAGTCAATATTTCATTCCGCCCCGATAGCTGTGTGGACAAACTATCAGGACAGCGATTCGATTACCGGGTAGAAGTCGATTATCGGGGTAAAAATTACGTGGGTTGTGGTGTATCACTACGACAACTTTCTCTTTTACAGGACATTTGGGTGTTGACCAATTTTCAAGGTCGGGCAATTACAGCCAGTGGATCACATAAGGAAGTGCCCCGTTTAGAAATTTCACTGACCGAAGACCGCGTTACCGGTACAACAGGCTGTAATCGGATAAGCGGTAGCGTGAAAGCCGATACCCGACAAATTCTTTTTGGCCCACTGGCAACAACACAAACGGCTTGTGAGGGCGACGCGGGCCAGCTTGAGAGCCAATTCCTGAACGAACTGAAAAATCCGATGAGCTACCGCGCTGCCAACGGCACATTAACATTGCTTAAGAATGGGAAGCCAGTAATGACATTCAAAAAAGTAGATTAACCAGCTTTTACTCTTTAATTTAAGCGAATGTCTACACGATGGCGTTCGCTTTTTGTTTACTTTTGTTTCTCAATAAAAGTCAATCGAATCATCAAATAAGTTAACCTCTTCGACGGGCTTTGAGCTGTTTTTCCTAGCAATCTGAACAAATCCAAAAACTTTATGAAAAACTTACGGCTTCCCTCCCGCGCATTGGTGCTGGCGGGCGTGCTGGCAATTGCCGTACCGGGTATACTTACTTCTGCCGAGGCTCAAACGACGACTAAACGTACGATAGCCCCCAAACCGGCAATGGCTTCTGCCGAAAACTCCGTAGCGCTAAACCGGGTGCTGGTTTTCTCCAGAACCAAAGGCTATCGTCATGGCTCTATTCCAGTCGGAAAACTGGCGATTATGAAATTGGGCCAGGAAAATGGATTCGCGGTTGATACCACCGAAGACGCCACCAAGTTTACCGAAGCGAACCTCAAAAAATACAGTGCGGTGGTCTGGCTCAGCACCACTGGCGACGTATTGGATGATGCCCAACAGGCCGCTTTTGAGCAATACATCCAGGCGGGTGGCGGCTACGCGGGCATTCACGCAGCAGCAGACACCGAATACGGCTGGCCGTGGTACAATCAATTGGCGGGTGCCTGGTTCCTGAACCACCCCAAACAACAAAATGCTGAAATTGAGATCGTAGACAAAAATCACCCGTCTACCAAAATGCTGCCCGACCGTTGGAAGCGTTGGGACGAATGGTACAGCTACAAGAACATTGGGACTGACCTTAAAGTATTGGGCAAGCTTGATGAGAAAACCTACGAAGGTGGCAAAAACGGCGATAATCATCCGTTTATCTGGTACCATGACTTTGACGGTGGAAAGGCATTTTACACGGGTGGTGGCCACACGGATGAGTCATACGCTGATCCTTTGTTTTTACAGCATATTCTGGGCGGTATCAAATCCGTTATGGCGACCAGTCTGAAATTCGGACAAGTGAAAACGCAGCCCTTCCCCGAAGAAAACCGCTTTGAGCAGCAGGTTTTGATTCAGGGTATGGATGAACCAACCGAACTGGCCGTTCTGGACAATGGAAAAGTTCTGTTCGCCCAGCGCAAGGGTGAATTAAAAGTATATGATCCACAAAAGAAATCGGTGAAAACCGTAGCCAATTTTCCGGTTTTCACCAAATTTGAGTATGGCCTGATGGGGCTAAACGTTGACCCGAACTTCAAGCAGAATAAATGGATTTATGCCTATTATTCTCCGGTGACGGGAAATACAGTTGCTGATACCGCTCAACACCTGTCGCGTTTCGTTTACGATGACGTTAAGGATACGCTTCTTCTGAACACCGAAAAAGTATTGTTAACGATTCCTGTCAAACGCGATGGCTGCTGCCATACGGGCGGCTCAATTGCCTGGGATCGGAAAGGGAATCTGTACCTCTCGACGGGCGACGATACAAATCCGTTCAACTCAGATGGTTATGCGCCTATCGACGAACGGCCGAATCGACGCGGCTGGGATGCCCGCGCAACCTCAAGCAACACAAATGATCTGCGCGGTAAAATTGTTCGTATCCATCCCGAAGCGGACGGCACCTATAGCATTCCAGAAGGCAATCTATTTCCAAAAGGAAATCCTAAAGCCCGCGCCGAGATTTATGTAATGGGCAATCGCAATCCATACCGTATTTCGGTTGACCAGCATACGGGTTTCCTGTACTGGGGCGAAGTTGGTCCCGATGCCGGTACTAACAGCGACAAGTACGGTCCACGTGGCCACGACGAAATGAATCAGGCCCGGCAGGCAGGCTATTTTGGCTGGCCGCTATTTGTCGCCGACAATCGCCCCTATAACCAACGCACTTTTGCCGATAGCACAACGGGGCCGCTGTTTGACCCGATGAAGCCCATCAACAACTCGCCTAACAACACCGGTCTGACCGAGTTACCGCCAGCACAAAAAGCGTATATCTATTATCCTTACGCCGATTCGCCGGAGTTTGGTGATATTGTTGGTAAGGGTGGCCGTAATGCGATGGGCGGACCTGTCTATTACTTCAATGATTATCCAGCCACATCGTCGGTGAAATTTCCTCAACATTACGACGGAAAATTCTTCGCTTACGACTGGATTCGTGACTGGGTTCATCCTGTTACGATGAAAGAGAATGGCGATTTTGTGAAGATGGAAACGTTCATGCCCAGTACTAAGTTTTCGCACATAATCGATATGCAGTTTGCCAATGACGGATCACTTTACACCGTCGAGTACGGCCAGAAATGGTTTGGCGCAAACAGCGATGCCCGCTTGTCGCGCATTACCTACAACGCTGGCAACCGTAAGCCTGTCGCCGTTGCCAGTTCGAACAAAACAGTTGGAGCGGCTCCGTTGGTTGTGAAATTTGATTCGAAAGGATCATTGGATTATGACGGTGATGCGCTGAAATATGAATGGTCATTCGGTAAGGGAATGTCCAAACAAATGACTGCCAATCCAACCGTTACGTTCACGAAACCAGGTGTTTATCCAACGACGTTGACTGTGACCGATGCTGCTGGGCATGCAGTGACGAAAACAATGGAGATTAAAGTTGGAAATGCCGAGCCACAGGTAGAAGTAGCTGTAGCCGGAAACAAGACGTTTTATTTCCCTGACAAACCGGTTAAATACGCCGTAAAAGTTATCGATAAGGAAGATGGCACTTTGCAGAAAGGCATCAGCCCCGACGACGTTACGATGACGATTGATTACCTGGAAGGCTTCGACAAAACGATGCTGGCTCAGGGGCACCAGGCAAACGCGGGCTTTTCGACCGGCAAGCGAATGATGGAGCTAAGCGACTGCAAAGCCTGCCATTCCATTGATCAAAAGTCAATTGGACCAGCCTACCTCGAAGTAGCCAAAAAATACAAAGGTGCTCAGGTTGAAGGAAAGCTGGCTCGGAAGATTATTTCGGGCGGTGGCGGTGTATGGGGCGAACAAGCTATGAGTGCTCACCCACAGCTGAAAGAAAGCGAAGCGACCGATATGGTCCGTTATATCCTCTCATTGGCCGATGACAAACCGGCTAACCGTCAGCCAATTGCGGGTGATTACGTACCGGTTCAACAGAAAAAAGACGGTTCGTATATTTTGACCGCCAGCTACACCGACCGGGGCAACGGTCTTATCGGACCATTAACTGGTTCAACCTCAATGGCTCTGCGGTCGCCTTCTGTCAAAGCCGTTTCGGCCGATGTAAAGCAGGATATTTTCCAATACGACATTCCAACATTAGGACCAGCCGCTGTTGGTTTGAAGTCGGGGAGTTATTTAGAATTTAGCGACATTGACTTAACAGGCATTCAGGGAATTACGGCATCGATATTCGCAGCAAACGATCAAGTTGCGGGTGGTAAACTTGAAGTACGACTTGACTCGCCAACTGGCACATTATTAGGCGAGGGCGAGGCTAAATTGGGCACAACAGGACCGCTCAATCTTCCCTTCCGCCAGCCAGCATCAGGTGTTCATAAACTCTACTTTATTTTCGTAAATCCTACGGCTGGTCAGAAAGCCTTATTTGCCCTTGATAAAGTGCAGTTCTCGACGCAGGGTATGTAAGTAAACTAATTGATATTTTTTGAGAAAGCTCCGGCCAAGTTGGCCGGAGTTTTTTGCTTTTACGGAGACCGATAATTTATAGCCCTGTGTGCTAAATAAAAGCTAACCTGTCCGTTTGCAAAACAAAGCCAAAAATCAAGTTAATTTTTATATTATTTGGCACACAATTAGTACGTAAATAGCCTTTAGCATAAACACAGAGAAGTATGTTAGGAGTCCGAATTCTCATATCGGTTATAAGCTTGCTTGTCGCTCATATAACTTGGTCGCAAAGCCCCGTGAATGGTACAGGAAATTTGATTTCAGGCGGTCGTACCCGCACATTTTCATACCATTTACCGAGCAATCCAATGAATAATCTTCCCCTTGTCATTGCTTATCATGGCGATGGCGGAACGGGCGCTAGTTTTCAGGAATACGCCGGGCTGGATGCCCTTGCAAATACCCAGAATTTCATTGTTGTTTATCCCGACGCAGTTAGCGTAGGCGGCAGCATTCAGTTCAATAAATATGCCGATAACGCACCAGGATTCGGTACAGCGGGTGACACGAGTGGACCAAATCCAGCCGATCCTAATGCTCCAGACGACGTCTTGTTCACCTCTGATTTAATTAATTATTTCGCGCAGACATATCATATAAATCAAAATCGGGTGTACGTGACCGGTCATTCGGGGGGTGGTTTCATGTGCTATTTTCTGAGCATGGCTTTGCCCAATAAAATTGCAGCTTTCGCGCCAGTTGCGGCCAGCTTATGGGTCAATAATTCTTATTCGAGTGCGTATTTTACAGCGGCTAATTATAAACCCGTTCCCATTTTACACATTCATAGCAAGGGCGATCCCACCGTTACCCCGCCAATTGTCCCTTATCCGAAAACACCGGCCTTTGTTTGGCCATTGTCAAACTATGCGGGGTTCAATTGCGGCAATGGAAATACCTACACAACGACTGCATTTAACCCAACTGTAGATTCATTAACGTTTTGTAGCACGGGAAAAAAGGTTGTCTTATTAATGACCAAAGACGCTACCCACAACTGGAGTTCGCAATTTAATGTGGCGCAAACAATCTGGAATTTCGTCAAAAGCTATCAGTTAAATATCGTTCCCAACCCGGTCGTTACACTGGACAATCACCTGAAAGTTGATCAGTTCGGGTACTTACCGCTGGCCAAAAAGATGGCCGTTATCAGTAATCCGCAAACAGGTTATAATTCAGCCGAAACGTTTACGCCTTCCAGCTACTACCAAATACGAAAAACGGTTAACGATGCGGTTGTATTTCGCGGAACGCCCACGACCTGGAATGCAGGTGCCACGCATACGCAATCGGGCGATAAAGCCTGGTGGTTCGATTTCTCATCAGTGCAGGAAGCCGGAACATATTATGTGTACGACTCCCTCCAACAGAAGCGTTCCCATGTGTTTGAGATTGGTAACACCGTGTATAACAATGTGATCAAACAGGCGGCCCGAGTCTTTTTTTACCAACGAAGTGGTTTTGCGAAACAAACGCCTTACGCCCAAAGTCCCTGGACAGACGGAGCCGCTTTTCTGGGCACTCAACAGGATAAAGATTGCCGGTTAGTCAGTAATACATCTTTAGCGACCTCGCAAAACCTGCAAGGCGGCTGGTTCGATGCGGGCGATTACAACAAGTATGTGCCGTTTACTTACGGTCCTCTCGTTGATATGTTGCTGGCCTATCAGGAAAATCCGGCGGCCTGGACCGATGATTTCAATATCCCGGAATCGGGCAACGGCATCCCCGATTTACTGGACGAAGTAAAATGGGAACTTGATTGGCTGCGACGCATGCAGCAGCCCAACGGTTCCTTACTTCACAAAGTTTCGGTAACGGATTTCAGTGCCACATCGCCACCCAGCGCCGATACGCATGTTCGTCGGTATGGAGCCGCCAGTACCGATGCTACGGCAACCGGAGCGGCTGTCTTTGCGTTAGCCGCTATCCAATTCAAATCCCTCAGCGACCCACGTATGCAACTATATGGCGATACCCTTCGGATAGCCGCCCAAAATGCATTTACCTGGGCCAACAGTAATCCAGCGGTGTTGTTCAACAATACCGGTTTCCAAAGTGTAGCCGCCACCTACGCCGATAATGACCGTTTGTCTCGGCGTGTGGCGGCATCGGCGTTTTTGTATGTTCTGACAAATGACAATACTTACAAGACATTTTTCGATGCGAATTACAACCAGACTCATCTGATGCAATGGGGATTTGCCTATCCGTTTGAAGCAACGTATCAGGATGCACTCTTGTATTATGCCCGTGCTACGGGTGCCACAGCCAGTGTAAAGAACGCTATTTTAGCCGCGTACACGGCTAGCTTAAAAACTAATAACAGCGACAATCTCCCCTCCTATCTAAATCAATCCGATGCGTACCGGGCCTTTTTGAAAGATGAAAATTATACCTGGGGCAGCAATGAAACCAAAGCGCATCAGGGAAATATGTTTTTCAGTATGAATACCTACAATCAGGATGCGGCCAACAAAACCAACTACCGGGATGCGGGTATGGGCTTTATACATTACCTGCATGGCGTGAACCCCACGGCCTACTGTTATCTGACAAATATGAGTGCCTATGGCGGTGAGTTTTCGGCTCCAACCATGTATCATTCCTGGTTTGGAGACGGTACCGTTTTCGATACAAATCCTCCTCCGGGCTATCTGATGGGCGGTGCTAATCCTACGTATGCACCCGACGCGGCCTATACCGGACCAGTGATTTCTCCTCCGCAGAATCAACCTGTTCAGAAATCATATAAAGCCTGGAACACCAGCTACCCCGAAAATTCGTGGCAGCTTAACGAACCGGCCATTTATTCGCAGGGAGCTTATTTGCGTTTATTGGCTCAATCATTATGTTACACTAATATAGTAACCAGCGTAAAGTCAGGCAGTTGGAATGATGTTGCGACCTGGGCTTGTGGCCGCGTTCCTGCCATTACAGACCGTGTCGTTATTCAATCGAATCACGTTGTTTCGATCAATGCGTTAGTCAATGCAAAAACGATGGAGTTGAAAGGAAAAGTGACTTACGTAAACGGGGGGAAATTAACGTTGGGAAATTGAATTCAAGGAATTGAATTAACGAGGAAGAGGCTCTTTCTTACCTCGTAGCAAATCAGGTTAGTAAAGACAATATTAAAGTTGGTGCAAGCATTTTCTAATAAAAGGAAAATAGCTTTCTTTACAATATAAACTGCTGATTCATAAGATATAAGCCCTATGGCAAAAGTTCTAAATCATACGATCTCCCAGCCGGAAAGCCATCAACCGCCAACCCATGTGAGCGTAAAAGCGTTGCGCTGGTCGAGTATTTTACTTACCGCTACAGTTTGGGGCAGCGCAGCTTTATTCGGCCTATACATTTTGGCATTCTACGCATCGGCTCTTTTTGAAGGCAAAATGGAGCGTTGGAATCAGATGTTACCCCGGTTATACGAGCCAGGCACGGCCACGGCCAATACCGGAATTAGTCTGCATTTTGCCGCGGGCGGTATCATCCTTATTCTGGGAAGCATCCAACTAATTGACGCCGTCAGAAAGCGATTTCCTGCGGTCCACCGCTGGATTGGACGGATCTACGTCGTTTCGTGCCTACTTGCTGCTGTGGGTGGATTAGCCTTTATTGTTACCAAAGGAACTATTGGCGGTTTGGTCATGGACATTGGTTTCTCGCTCTATGGCGTACTAATGTTTATTGCGGCCATACAAACGTATCGGCTTGCTATAGCGGGAAATATGGAAAAACATCGACTATGGGCACTGCGCCTGTATGCCCTGGCTATTGGCTCCTGGCTGTACCGGATGGACTATGGATTTTGGCTGCTTTTGACCAACGGGCTTGGCCATACCCGTTTATTCAGCGGGCCATTTGATAGCGTGATGGCGTTTTTCTTCTATATCCCAAATTTACTGGTCGTCGAAGCATTCACCAGAGCAAATTCGTACAAAGCATCTCCAGTACTCAGAATAGCGTCCTCTTTCGTCCTGCTCTTCGCGACCGGTTTTCTATTATTAGGAACCTATTATTTCACTTTGTACTACTGGGGGCCAGCCATTTCAACTTGGTTATCCCGCGGGTAAACAATCCCTGCAAGTCAATGTATACAAGTACTAGCAAACGCGCGTTCATATACGCGAAAATAGCTTAATACCGGATACCTGACCAGCCATATGGATTCCGGTGCGCTGTCATATTCTCCGCAATACGTTGCTTAATAATATCATCGTAGACAGCGTCGTTTATTTTCTTGCCTTTCTGTTTGGGCAATTTCAGATCATCAGTCGTTATCGGTCTGAATGTAATATTGACAGCCTCAATTACTACATCACCATCGTTGATATCCAGTTCCAGAATTAATCCCGGCAGACCATTCACCCGTTCTGGTCCAGCCGAAACGGGAATATCCTGCGCAAACCAAGCCGTAATTTTCTGTTTCTTGATCGGGTCTTCGGTTTCGGCTTTCATACAGATATACCCGGCGACTTCTTTGATCTGATTACCGATTTTCCAGACGGGTGCGTGTAGGGAATCGTCAACAATGTACGTTTTGCCAAGCATTTCGATGATGTCCGTCTTTTTATCCTTCTCAAAATTTCGATACAAAAGAAACTCCGACTTCCGCCATGAGTATCCCCCTTCCTCAGGCTCATCGCTATTGTAGGTATACAAACTCTCGTTGGGGCTGAAAGCCAGTTTCATCTTGATGCCTTTATTGTCTAGTTCCCAGTTTTTCCAGGTTTGGGACTCGCGATCTTTTTGTTCCTGACTCAAAAAGGTTAGTCGGTTAACAATTTTCAACCAGTATTCTTTGCGAACGTACGTAGCAACGCCTTCGGTTTTTTGGGCTACTGCCATTGAACTGGTCAATAGACACAGTAATATAAAAAGTTTTTTCATAGCTGTTTATGATTTACGAACCGCAACAGCGGCCCGGCTTATAGGTTTTTCCAGTCAGTATTTTAAAAATCCTCCCGACGCATTGTAGCCTTAACACCCCGCATGTTATACGTGAAGCCCAGCGTAAAATACCGTGCTAATGTTTGAATGGTCTCCGATTGAGTGTAGTTGACTCCACGGTTCAACGACACGGCCACATTACGGTTCAGCATGTCAACCGCGGTTAAGCGGATTTCAGCTCGTTTTGCTTTACCCAAAATATGATACATCGACGCATTCCAGAGCGGAATACGCTGGTCGAAATCCAGCTGTGCATTTCTGCTGACTCTGTAGTTCATACTCGTATTTATGTACAAATCGTGCGGCAGTTTCAAGGTCAATTCTCCACTAAAATTATTGTTGATAAAGGCCTGATTACGGTTTGGGCTGATTGAGAATTGCGTGTTAGTTACCCCAAAGTTAGCGTTTCCGTAAAACGTTAACCACTCAACGGGCGTCAGGCTCAACCGGGCACCTCCGTTATAATTCTGAGATCGGGTATCATTGATTACACCATTGATTCTAGCCGGATTGTTGCCCAAATTCGTACCAGCGTTCAGGTCCAGCGTCGCCTTGGTTTTTTTCAACGGAAATCCGAAACCGAGATACGAGCCAAAATTTTGACCGCCCGAAAGATTTTCGGGTTTAATAACGGTGACCAGTGTTTGAGGGTCTGTGTTTTGGCTGTTAACAATTTGATTAACGTACTTAGTACCGTTTACACCGATATACATGTTAATGAAACTCCCCGGGTTGAAGTACTGGAAACCAATGTTTATGTTGTGGCCCAACTGCGGTAACAAATCTGGACTACCCTGGTTGATAAACAACGGATTGCTATTGTTTCTGACCGGCTGTAATTGGAGTGAAGTCGGAATTTGAACATTTACATTGTACCCCCCGTAGAGATAGCGATTGTTTTTCAAATCGTAATTCAGGTTGACGTTCGGAATCAGGGTCGAAAAGACGCGCTTGATTGGGGTAAATGCAGAGGCCGTTTGGTCGGGTGCAAACTGGCCGTTGAGGGTAAATCGCTGCCCCGCCAGACCCGCCGATACGTTTAACCCTTTGTAGGAATAGCGAACACTGCTGCCTATCCGGTTATATACGTAATTGTTTTTGTAGTAAAGACTCAACGTATCATTACGAACGACATTATTGTCTCCCCGGTTAAATACGTCGCGATCTACCTCATCATTACGCAAACTGAAGTTGTAGAAGGTTTCCCAGAAAAATCGCTTGGCAAACGGTTCTACATACTGTAAACTAGCTTTGTATTCGCTCCGAACAATATCATTTTGCTGATCCTGGTGAATATCAGCCGATTTATCGGCTGTGCTGATGGGGCCAGAATAAGTATTGCGTGAGTCTAGATTTAATGTCGAGTTGTTGGTATTTACTTCGTACGTAGCACTCGCGGCAAAGCTCCGCCCTTTTTTATGCATTTTCATCCGGTAAATCAGCGAGTTAGATGTGGCAAACTGGCGCTGATCACTGGCATTGCTGCTTATGTTATTCGTCGCTGCACCGTTACTGCGGACCAAATCTTGAATTCGAAACAGACGGGCATTACCCATTCCGTAGCGGCTGTTATTAATAAATACCAACGTATTGAGCGAGTCAATCTGCTTTTCATATCGTAGGCTAAGTCTGTGGTTCCCATTAAAATTAACCTGATTACTGGTTTCGTCACGCGTGTACTCGCTCTGTGGCAACGTGTTATTGCTAAGCCGATGCGCATCAAGTTCCAGCCTGGTCTGGTTGTAATAATAGCTACCACTCCATTTTTTCTCTTTTGTATCGAAGTTATAGTTAGCACCACCGGCTGCGTTGTTGGAGAAACCTACGCCCTGACGCCCACTCACCGGAATACCGAGTCCTTCATCGCCACTATCTGAAAAATAAAAGTAATTCCCCCCACTGAAACCAAAATCGGCGTTCTGATTGGAGTTGTAGGCATTACTACCTCTAAAATCCTGATAATCATCACGCGATAGCCCCTGCTGGTTGGTATTGTTACCCAGCCCTACCAGCGAAAACTGGTGTTTGTCGTTGAATTTATTATAACTCCCTTTCACTTCGGCCCGCGCCGATACGTTGTTGGACGCCGGGCCGGCAGCCGCAGTTACTTTTCCGAAGCCGCCTTTTTTATACGCATCTTTCAACTCCAGGTTGATGGTTTTCTCTTTCTTACCATCATCGACCCCCGTTAGTTTAGCCTGTTCCGTTTTATCGTTAAAGACTTGCACCTTTGATATGGCCTCGGCTTGTAAGTTTTTGGTCGCCTGCTTTGGATCGTTGCCAAAAAAATTCTTACCATCGACAGTCATCTTCTTCACCTCCTGTCCCTGCGCCCGAATGTTACCATCCTGATCGACCTGCATGCCCGGTAGTTTACGAAGCAAATCCTCAACGGTTGAACCGGGCGGCACTTTGAAGGAGCTTGCATTATATTCAATTGTATCGCCCTTAATCGTCAGGGGAGCCTTTGCCGTCCTAACCACAACTTCCATCAACTCTCTGGTAATGGGTTTTAGTTTTAGCGCGCCAACGTCAACGATAGCCTCGCCAGTTGGCTTAATGACCAGATTGTAAGGAATAAGCCCCACGAAGGAGATTTTCAATAGGTAATTGGCCGATTTAAGATTTTTGAACGAAAACGCGCCGTTTTCGCCCGTGCGGGTAAAGTTGACGAGCGACGAATCTTTGGTACTCAGAAGCATTACAGTTGATGCAGGCAAGGGTGCGGCTGAGGTATCAACGGCGCGGCCCTGCAACGTAAAGCGAGCCGGACTGGCCGGATTTTGTGCATAAAGACCAGCCGAAAATAGGCATAGTACGGCCAGTAAGAAAAGGTTTTTCATGGAGTGTTAGGAATAAAGGAATAGGAAGTCGCTGGCAAATCTAATCGGATAAACGTGATTTTGTTAAGCGTTAACGATTTTTAACTAAATTTATAGTAGTTAATTTCAAAAACGGTCAACTCGCTAATAATGAGTCGCTATCACCAACAAGGGTTGCAAGCCTTATAGAATAAGAGAAAAAATAGGTGTAGATTCCATAAGGAAGCGGTCACTTTTTTTAATCGGTCATTAATCGAACCCGATTAGCAGCTCCCCAGCGGTTAGCTATTCTCCAGCACGTCCCGAATAGCCTTTGCTTTCAATTGACACTCCTCCCATTCCTGTTGCGGGTCAGCGTCGTAAGTAATGGCACTTCCAACCGAAAAAGAAGCATATTGACGTTGGGCGTCGTAGAGTAATGTTCGAATAACGACGTTGAAATCAAAGTCACCATCGGGTGTTACAAAGCCGGTAGCCCCGGAGTAAACGCCCCGCCGACTAACTTCAAGTTCGTCAATTAATTGCATGGCCCGAATTTTGGGAGCGCCTGTCATGCTGCCCATTGGAAACGCATTTCGCATGGCATCGGCCCACGAAACGGTTGAGCGAAGGATTGCCGAAACGGTCGAAATCATCTGATAAACCTGCTTGAAACCATAAATACCAAAGAGTTCATCAACCAGTACAGATCCTGTTTTGGCACTTTTTGCGAGGTCATTTCTAACCAAATCGACAATCATCAGGTTTTCGGCCCGCTCTTTTTCGGAGTGCAGGAGTTGGGAGCGTAATAGGTCATCTTCATCCGGCATTTGCCCGCGCCGAATAGTCCCCTTGATGGGTTGCGATAAAATTTTACGGCCTTCTTTTTTCAAAAATCGCTCTGGCGAAGCACCCATTATATACTGATCTCCGATTTTAAGGAAGCTCGAAAACGGCATGGGAGATCGCTCGTTCAACGCGCGGTACGTTGCCAGCGGGTCAAGTCGAGCATTTTCACTAAAAAACTCAAGGCAATAATTTAATTCATATACGTCGCCCGCCAAAATATGCTGTTGAATTTGGCGAACATTATTTTGATAGGCTTCGGGTGTAATCCGGCACTGAATGTTGTTTTTTATCAATCCGACCGATTTGTCCGTTGGATCGACAAAATCACAAATAGCATCAGCGATGGCCTGCCCATTACCTTCGCCCTGGATGATTATGTTATTCTGTTCAAAATCAATAATCCACTCCGGTTCAACAAAATAAACATCCGGAAAATGGAGTCGATCAGAGTTTCGGCTCGTCAGCGTTTCAAGTTGATTTTTAATATCATAACCAAAATAACCCACCAAAAACGATGCCCGTTTATGATGGGCATCTTGTAATTCCTGAAACGCGTCTAAACCGGCGGCATGTTCACCTAAAAACGAAATGACCCGTTTCGCCCCGATAAATAGTCGGTTTGGAAATGGGTCATTTGGATAAGCAATCCCGTTATTATTCAGGAATGCAACAAAACCGTTTTTATGTGCCTCCTGAGCAACTGCCCAGGTTAACGCTTTCCAGCGCCACACCAGCGGGTCTTCGACCGGCACACGAATACTAGTCACAATTATACGGGCAGTAGGCGTACATCTACAGCGATATCTTTCCCTTCGGCATTGTGGCCAACCGTAAATTCAACTTCATCATCTACCTGCAATTCATTGAAGTCGGTATCGAGTAGGCTTGTATAATGAAAGAATAAGTTATTCGGTGGAAAGTTAACAAAGCCATAACCTGTTTTCAGACTGCGAATTGTACTGATTTTTCGACCTTCTGGGTCATCATCTATGGTATCGGCAAGGTTGTAGTTCGGCTCGTCGGATGGCTGGTATGCTTCTTCATACGCATCACTCGCACTCAGTCCAGCCGCAAAACTGTTTCCGTTGCTGTAGCTGCTACCGTTGCTGGGCACTGCCGTGAACGTTGGCCGGGCCTGCGGCTTCACGAATAGGTTTTGAATGACTATATCATTCCGGCGGCTCCGGTCATCAATCAGTCCATGCATCCCAACCGGATAGGAAACTTCTTCCAGTAAATCCTGCGAAGTGCGGGTCACTTGTTTTTCACCCTGTTCGTTTAGAAATTCAAAATCCCAGCTCAACACCATAATCCGCGAGCCAAGCGTGTTCAGTTTGCGAATTAGCGGCACATAGTCGCCATCGGATGTAATAAGCACAACTACATCGAATTTCTTATACTGAGCCAACTCAAATGCTTCGAGTGCCAGCCATACATCAATACCTTTTTCCTGCCGGTAACCCTGATACGTTTTTACGGGTAAGTAGTGGGTTACAACGCCTTCCGACATCAAAATATCGTCGAACAAACGGTCGTAGAAAAGTTGGTTACCTCGCTGATTTGCTTCGTGGGCATTTAGCCGCCCCCGGAAATAGTGTGCATCTACTATCTGACATAAACGTTCATTCACGCCTTCCTCTTCGGCTACCTGCCTCCGGATAAATGCGTGTAAACCTGAAATGCTAATGCGACTGCGCCGTTCGTGAGAATAATTATAATAATTGCTTACGTGTAGAAAATAATTTCCGTCATAAAAAACCCCAATGCGGGTTAATCTGGATCCTGCTGACATATTGTTAACTAAGAGTTATTAGGTGTATGTTTTATTGGGTAGTTCAATAGAATTAGGCGTCCTTTTTACTGTGTGTTTATCTGATTTAGTATAAACTACGCGTCATCGCACAGCTTTATTTACTGGTATTTATTGTGATAGTATGATAAAAACTATAGTCGCAACGAATACACTTAACGGATGATATGGATATTGATAGGAACGGTAAAAACAGCTATACAAGAACTCTAACTGCAAAAGTAGTATATTTTCGTTTGCAATACGCCCTAACCGTATCTTTGTCGGATTTCTCTTATCCATGTTATGCAAAAAATAGTATTTGTTGACCGCGACGGAACGCTCATAGCTGAGCCGCAGCCCGATCAGCAGGTTGATTCACTGGCCAAACTTGACTATATTCCGAAAGCAATTTCGGCCATGCGTAAAATCGCCGAAGAAACGAATTATGAGTTGGTTATGGTCACGAATCAGGATGGACTCGGTACCGATTCGTTTCCTGAAGATACATTCTGGCCCGCTCATAATAAAATGATGGCCACGTTTGCGGGCGAAAACATTAATTTTTCAGCCGTCCACATCGACCGGCACTTCCCCCGCGACAACTCACCTACCCGAAAACCCGGCACCGGCATGCTGGCTCAATATTTCGAGGCTTCGTATGACTTGGCGAATAGCTACGTTATTGGCGACCGATTGACCGATGTCCAGTTAGCCGTAAACCTAGGTGCTAAGGCGATTTTGTTTCTACCGCCAAATGGTCTGGACACCGTACAAGGGGCTGATGTTGAGGGTTTAAGTGACGCTATGCAAAACGCCATAGCTCTTAAAACAGACGATTGGGACGAAATTTACGAATTTTTGCGTCTACCCGCCCGAACGACTATCGTTGAGCGCAACACCAAAGAAACGCAAATCCGGGTCGAGCTAAACCTCGACGGGCGTGGTCGGGCCGACATTCATACGGGTATAGGCTTTTTCGACCACATGCTCGATCAGGTAGCGAAACACTCTGGCGCTGATCTCGCCATTCACGTTAGTGGTGACCTGCACATTGATGAACATCACACCATTGAAGACACGGCTCTGGCCCTCGGCGAAGCCTATCGACGTGCCCTCGGAGACAAGCGAGGCATTAGTCGGTACGGTTTTCTACTACCAATGGACGAAGCGCTGGCGCAGGTTGGCATTGATTTTTCGGGCCGCCCGTGGCTCGTCTGGAGTGCCGAGTTCCGCCGTGAGAAAATTGGCGACATGCCAACCGAAATGTTTTATCATTTTTTCAAATCGTTCTCTGACACAGCCCTTTGCAACCTAAATATCAAGGTTGAAGGCGATAATGAACACCACAAGATCGAGGCTATTTTCAAGGCATTCGCAAAAGCGATTAAGATGGCGGTTCAGCGAGATATTAATGAATTAGATAACCTACCGAGCACAAAAGGAGTTTTATAAATAAAACCTATAATCCAACAGTTCTCGTATTTTTGCATTTGGAATTCAACTGAACATCGATATGGATTTATCAACACCTCTAACACTTCTTTTCTACGCGGTACTACTAACGTCTGCGTTTATAGCTGGCCGCTGGTTAGAGCGCAAAGACCGGAAGTACTAATTCAGGTATCAGTGAGCAGTTATCGGTAAACAGACACTGCCAACAGCAACTGTCATTTGTTTACCGATAACTGTTAAACGCGCCGGTGTTCCGGTGTTCATTGTTATGCTGGGTGCTCTTACCCGTTGGCTATTTAAAGTTTGGGGATGGCGAATAGTTGGCCCCACCCCAACCGTACCGAAAGCTATTTGGGTGGTGGCTCCCCATACAACTAACTGGGATTTTTTGCTTGGACTCGGAATCCGTCCAACCATTCACATCTGGATTCAATATCTCGCCAAAAGCTCGCTATTCAACTGGTATTCAGGCTGGTTGTTTCGAGCGTTGGGTGGGCAACCTGTTTACCGAAACAGAGCGAATAACTTAGTTGATGCAACGGTTGATGTATTCAACCAAAACGAATCGCTCCATATTTGCATTGCTCCCGAAGGCACTCGCAGCAATGTTGATAAGCTAAAAACGGGTTTTTATTACATTGCCCTCAAAGCGAACGTCCCCCTCATTTTGGTTGGTTTTGACTGGCCCCGCAAACTTATCCCCTTAAGCGAACCGCTCTACGTAACCGGCGATTACAAAAAAGATATGGTTCCTTTCTACGAATTCTTCTCCCAGATTCACGGCATCAAAAAAGACTGGCTGAAGCAATGGGAAGAAACGGGCGTGATTGAGTAAGTGACACTTTGGAAGAATAGAGCTTGAACTTAATAGTCATTCAATAAGCGCAAAAAGGATCGGGTACTACCCAATCCTTTTTGCATTAAAAATAGTAGTTGTTACTCCTTTCAACTATTCGCGATAAAAAGAGCTTTTCGTATGTGTTGAGAATCAGTAAGCTGACCAACAAGAAAACAAGCCAAATCCTCGGCGGAAATCTGTTGTCCGGGGAGGTAGTCTACATCAACAGTGATATTGCCGGTGGCAGACGTCTGAACAATGTAAGGTAGTCGCACGTATGTCCAATCCAGATCACTATCCGTTAGTAATTGAAACTCAATTTTCCGATCATCCATAAATAGCGGAAAGTGCTGTTGCATATAATCCGAAGCCTGTTTTGTTTTTGCATCTAGCTGCTCTTTGCCAGTCTCGTAATAGCTACTCACAACTGTATACCGGCTAATTCCGAATTCCTGCATAGTGCGAAGAAGTAATCCGGTTACCGTGCTGAGCATGGCCGTATTTTCGCCCCTTGGATTGCCAAGTGTGCTTACTAGTGCTTCGCATCCTTGCAGCAACGTCCGCATAGACAGTGGGTCTCGCGCATCACCCTGAATGATTTCTAACCGTTCATTCACTAAATCAAATTGATCAGGATGTCGCAAGAGTAACCGAACACGGTAACCCGCCTTCAGCATTTCCTGAACTAAAGGGCGACCTGCTTTACCAGCACCGCCTAAAATGGCTATTGTTGACCCAAGATTAATTGCCATGAAAATAATATTTTTTGACTTCCCATGAGAGCTAATGCTCTTATTGACAGCCGAATGAATGGTAACTATTAGTGTACAAACAAGCGAGTTAGCTCGTAGTAAAGGCTACTAGCTGATACCATGAAATAAGAAGATAATAAAAGTTGTCTGCCCGAGTTGGGCGAGATCAGTGGGACTGTTCGCTTTGGACAATAGATGTCATTACTTCCATGTTGTGGAAGCAGGAACAGGCAGGTTATATGTTAGCAGACTTGAATAAGACAAAGGTAGCCAATACGAACCAAAAACCGTTATGTTGCCTTCTTCTGTTTACGCAACTCCTCGACCATCAGCCGACCGGCGCGTTCTGAAGCACCCGGCCCACCCATTTTTCGCTGTACATCAGTGTAGCCAGCCAATTGTTCATTCCGGCGTGTTCCGCCCGGCAGAATAGCACGAAGTTCGGTCGTAACACGGTCGGGAGTAAGATCATTTTGGATCAACTCAATTACGATTTCCCTGTTCGCAATGAGATTCACGAGTGAAATAAACGACACGGCAATCAGGTGTTTCGCGATGGCGTAAGTAATGCCCGTCGTTTTGTAGCAAACCACCTGCGGAACAGTTAGCAGAGCTGTTTCGAGGGTGGCGGTGCCCGATGTAACGAGCGCGGCCATTGATATGTGCAACAAATCGTAAGCCGCATCACTAACCCGGAGCACATTTGGATAATCAACTAACATGCTGTCGTACAGTGAATCAGACAAATTACTTACTGTTCCAACCACGAACTGATAATCAGGGAAGTGGCGGGTGGCGCTCAACATGGTCGGCAGTATAGACGTAATTTCCTGACGCCGGCTACCCGGAAGTAAGGCCATAACGGGGCGTGTATCCAGCCCTATTTCTTCCCGAAATCCAGCCTTGGGATGAAAGTCTGCCAAGGCATCGAGAAGTGGATTTCCGACATATTCAACATCGTATCCATATTTGGCGAAAAACTCCGTCTCGAAAGGCAGAATCGTGAATAGTTTATCAACATTCGTCTTTATCTTGAGTGCCCGACTCTGATTCCAGGCCCACACTTTAGGCGATATGTAATAAAACACCCGAATGCCGTGCTTTTTGGCAAATCGGGCCATACGGAGATTAAAACCGGCATAATCGATCAAAATGAGCACGTCAGGACGATGTGCCAATAAATCGGACTGGCATTCATGTAAAATTCGGCGAATAGTCCCCAGATTTTGGACTACCTCCAGAAATCCCATGAACGCCATTTCACGATAGTGCCGTACTAATACCGCTCCGGCGGCTTCCATCTGCTCACCTCCATACGCCCGAAAAGTAGGCTCGGGCTGATCTGCTGCGTGCTCGTGCTGACGAATAGCTCGAACCAGGTTAGCACCGTGCAAATCGCCGGAGCGTTCACCCGCAATCAAGTAGTAGTTCATGGGTTATTCGCCAAAATAATCCACAAAATTTTTCGGGGTTTCGTAGAGTCGAAGTTGGTGTAGGTGAGCATCGGTAACGGGTTCGAGTGCGCCTTCAAGAATCTTCCATATTTCCATGATAAAGATTTCGCAACTGGCCATTTTGCCCCGCATAAAATCCACGTCAAGGTTCAGATTTTTATGATCCACTTTCTCGATAACCTCCCGTTTGACAATGTCGCCCAGCAATTTAAGATCAATCACAAAACCGGTATCAGGATCGGGTTCGCCCTTTACCGTTACAATTAATTCGAAATTGTGCCCATGCCAGTTTATGTTCGCACAAGGACCAAATACCTCTTTGTTACGCTCTTCTGACCAAGCCGGATTATAGAGCCGGTGAGCCGCGTTGAAATGTTCAATTCTGTTAATATAGACCATTGTTCTGGTTTAGATGGGGCGGTTGCCAGAAACGCCAATTTGAAAAATAGGCCACAAAGGTACGAACTGTTTTATCGCTATAAAAGCAACGTTCTTCATCAACTGTAGAGCTTAGTGCCGACCAAAAGCATAGAAGAAAAATACAATTTAATCAGGAAATACGCTATTCATTTGTCCATCTAAAAACGCGTATCTTTACAGCCGTTTTCGCTTCATTTACTCTGATACCTACCTAATTATCACCACACATACGTTTACGACTACCACTTTATGATTATCGTTACGGGAGCCGCCGGTTTTATTGGAAGCTGTTTAATCAGCAAGCTGAATCAGGAAAATTTCAATTTCATCATTGCTGTTGATGATTTTTCATATCCTGAAAAAGAAGCTAACCTAGTCGGGAAACGGATTCAGGAACGGGTAGATCGGGAAGTGTTTTTCGACTGGCTCGACCAGAATTATCATGAGGTTGAGTTTATTTTTCATATTGGTGCCCGTACCGACACAACCGAGTTCGATCGTCAGATCTTTGAGCACTTGAATGTTGAGTATTCCAAGCAGATCTGGAATCGCTGCATTCAGTATCAGATACCGCTCGTTTATGCCTCATCGGCAGCAACTTATGGTTTGGGCGAATTGGGGTACGACGATAATGAATCCCTGATCCCGCAGTTGAAGCCCCTCAATCCATATGGCGACTCAAAAAACGAATTCGACATTTGGGTATTGGAGCAGGAGCGTAAGCCATTCTTCTGGGCTGGGTTAAAATTTTTCAACGTATACGGACCGAATGAGTACCATAAGAGTCGGATGGCCTCGGTGATTTTCCATACGTTCCGGCAGATTAAGGAGTCTGGTAAAATGAAGTTGTTTCGATCGCACAATCCCGACTTTGCCGACGGTGAGCAGATGCGCGATTTCGTTTATGTAAAAGATGTAGTAGAGGTTTGCTCCTTTCTCATGCATCACCGGCGTAACTCCGGTATTTATAATCTCGGCAGCGGCAAGGCCCGCACTTTTCTCGATTTAGTCAAGAACACGTTCTACGCGCTCGATCTCGAACCCGACATTAGCTTTATTGACACCCCCGCCGACATTCGCGACAAATACCAGTACTTCACACAGGCGAACATGGCAAAACTACGCTCGATTGGCTACGACCGTCCGTTTTCATCGCTGGAAGATGGCATCGCTGATTATGTAAAGAATTACCTAAGCAAAGAGCAGTATTTGTAACGGCTTATCCATGCCTATTACCACTTTTTGAAGATAAAGAATACGGCAATCACGAGGAAAATAAAGCCCACGAGGTGATTCCAGGCCAGTTTATCCGTTTTAAAAACGAAGACCGTGATAAGCGTAAAGACCGTTAGCGAGACGGCTTCCTGAACCGTTTTAAGTTGAAAGAGTGAGAAAGGGCCACCTGTCTCATCTGAGCCGATTCTATTGGCGGGTACCTGAAAAATATATTCAAAAAAGGCTAATCCCCAACTCAGCATAATAATCCCGAAAATGGAGAGTTTCGCCAGAATTGGGTATTGTTTGATCTGAAGATGACCATACCAGGCCAAGGTCATAAAGATATTTGATAACGTTAGCAGTAATACGCAGTAAAGCCCTTTCATAAGGTAAGTAGTTAATAATAAACAGATTAATTGATAGTTGCGGGCAAGCTTAGTTCACTGGTGAATGTAGACGCCTGCCAGTCGAGACTTAACTTTCCGCCAATCAACATTGTTAGCCGATGGCTAATCCAAAGTCCCAGTCCATGACCTTCTTTGAGCGGATCGGCACGAAAATACGGTTGCATTAAATCGAGTGTGGGCCCACTGGCACGAACCGTCTGGTTCTGCACACGAATCAGCCACCCGGCCGAATACGTTACCTGAACCAAAATACTACTGCCCTCTACGGCGTACTTAATCGCATTTTCGACTAGATTTAACAGAACGTGTTGCAGTTTGACCGCATCAGTTAGCAGCGTTTTCGCCACCAATTCATCGACTTTAACGCGCGTTGTTACGCCGTATTCGGTAGCTAAAGAGGCCAATTGAGCTAGGCAATTTCTGACCAAATCGGGAACATCGACCTGACTAACATTGAGCATTTGAGTCGCATCATCGGGGTGACTCAGGGTCAGAAACTCATCAAGCAACCGCGCTAAACGGCTTACTTCGTCCAACTGACTAGCCAAAAACGGTTTTACAGCCTGATCGACCCGTTCGTTGCCAAGTGTCACTTCGAGGCCGGTTTTCAGTATGGTCAACGGTGTTCGCAGCTCATGTGCGGCCGCACCGAAAAAATTTTGCTGTAAATCAACATTCTCCCTAATCCGGCCCAGCATACGATTCAAAGTATCGGTTAGTCGATATAGTTCGTCGCGGGATTTAGGCAAAGCAATCCGGGTACTATCTGTAGCATCACTAATTTTATTAGCCTGATCGACAATGGTTTGAATAGGTCTTAGTAACCACCCGGCTACTACATAGCCCGCCACAAAAGCCAATGCCAGACTTAGCAGCCAACCTACACCAAATACCCACCGTAGCTGATTTATATCCTGCCGTAAACTCATATCGGGTACGGTTAGGGTTAATGTTACGCGCCCATCAGGAGCTTGCTCCGTGTTGGTTTGGCTGGTTATTGACCGGTACGAATAGTGACGTAATCCCTTATGGTGACCAGGGGTAGGTTTATCAGGAAAACCAGGACTTCGAAAAAGCTCGCGTGTGTGACCGTACCCGTGATACATCACCTGCATTCGTTCGTTGTCTGTAGGCAACGGCAAAATGACGGGATCAACACTCACTAATGACAAAAGCCACTCGGCCCGTGTTTGAGTAGCCCGGTCAAAAGCCGTTCGTAAGCTTGCTTCGGCATGATTGAGCATCAACCAACCCGCCAGCAAACTCACACCGGCAAATACAGCCGTAACGGCCAGCACGATACGACTGCGCAGACTCATGGCGTTCTGAGCCGATACCCTCGGCCAATAAGTGTTTCAATCAGGCCAGTTGTACCAATGGCATCGAGCTTTTTCCGGAGTTGATAAATGTGAACTTCAATGACATTGCTTCCCATATCAAAATCCATAGCCCAAATCTTCTCCGAAATTTCGTTTTTGGTGACTACCTGTCCGGCCCGACGCATAAATAATTCAAGTAAAGCAAACTCACGATTGGTCAGGTCAAGGGTTATGCTGGCTTTGGCTACTTCATGCGAAACGAGCCGCATTTCCAGATCAGCAACGCGCAACACCACGTTATCGCCCGTTGTGCTTCGACGCTGCAACACCCGAATTCGAGCGAGTAACTCATTGAAATCGAATGGTTTTCGCAAGTAATCTACGGCGCCTAAATCCAAACCCTGAACCACTTTTTCAGGATCACTCAACGCCGACAGAATCATAACCGGAACCGTTAGTCCAAACGCACGCAGGTTTTGCAATACCTCAAAACCTGTTTGTCCGGGTAGCATCAGATCGAGCAATACCAAATCATAAAGTCCACCCGCTATATGATCGAGTCCCTCAGAACCCGAGTGCGTCAAATCGGCAATGTGCCCATGTTGCTCCAGCCCCTGTTTGATAAATCGGGCTAGTTTACGCTCATCTTCGATAACTAAGATTTTCAAGTAGATAAAGAGCGAAAAGTGAATGAGTAAACGAGCCGGAAACTACCAAATGAGGTAGTTTCCGGCTCGTTTGTTTTACCGAACTAAATATTGCTGGCCGTTGATTGTCAACACGGAAGCTCTCAAAATATTTACTTTTTCCAACTGCACCTGCCCATCCCGGAGATTTTTGGCATATCCCTGTACGGTAATCGTGCTACCTTTTTTAGCCAAATCTGTGAGTTGATACGCCACGTGAGACGGAATACTGACAATGGTTTTATCATCCAATACCAAGCCATTAACACGTCCTCCACGATCGAGCCGGTAGTCGACAATTTTTCCCGTAGCGGTTGTTAACGTTGGGGTATCGGGTGTGCCGGCAGGACGAACAGGCGGAGTATCGACAACCGTGATTTTCCCGGCAGTAAGGCTGTTCATCCGAAAGCGGGCTTCGCCATTTGGTGTTTTTTCCGAATAGCCCGTAACACTTACATTACTGCCCGTTTTGATGGCTTTCTGTACCTGGACGCCTAAATGGGGCGGAAATTTCACGGTCGTGGCCGGAGCGGAACCGGCATTGAGCGTGAAACCATCGAGAACAAAGTCATCGTTGCCGACTAACTGCCCAACCGTACCCGAAACAGTCGTTAGCGAGGTCAATCCGCCAAGATGATGTTGACGACCGGCGCCAGGGCCTTGTTGATTCCCACGCTCGTTGCGACCAATTCCAGGACGCCCATGCCGACGACCGGGACCACCAGCGGGCGCAACATCAGGTGCATTTCCGTCAGGTGCTTGCCGGGCTATTGCTGGCCCTTCAGGTCCTGGCCCATCCTGATTTTGTGCATGAGCGAAGGGCGACGCTAAGGTGGATACGAGGATGGCAAAAGCGATTAATTTTGCATTGGTTTCCATAAGTCAATTGTTGTTTACTGTTGATTATGGAAGCAAAACTACAGTCGCCATCTAAAGCCCATCTGAACTGGAGATTAATTTTTCTTCATTTTGGATTTTACTCCCAAATGACTTCTATTACTTCCTTTTTCAAATCTACCGTGGTCTGTTTTTCGTCGGCTGACCGGTGTAGAATCAATTTACCATTGGTGACCTTAGCAGCCTCCTGTTGTAAAACATGGATAGCATCTTTCTTGTGAAACACCGACACGACTAACTCGTTTGTGGTAATGGGCAAGGTCATCGTTTTGCCGGTAGCCTTCACTAATCTCGCCCCTGTGGGCAATTCCTGATTGTGAAGCAGGGCAATGGCGCGCGATGCTTGTGGAACTCCGTAGCCAATATAATTATTGCCATACGGATACAGGTGTGCCGACTTTTCGATAATAGTCATCACCTCTTTGTTGGTTAGTTTCGGGTTTGCCTGCATAATACAAGCCGCAAAACCCGTGATGACGGGAGCCGATAACGATGTACCATAGAGCGAAAAACACGACACATTAGGCTTTAAATACGCCAAACTTTCGGGGCCAATGCTGCTGTACCCAATGCGATTCCAAAGGCGGGAATTTGTTGCGCCGATGGCCAGCACACCCTGAGCGTCGGCCGGGGTGCTAATAATTCGCCATGAGCGATCTTCGCCCTCGTTACCCGCCGAGACAATAATCAAAATCCCCTTTTTGTCGGCAGCTATCTGCGCAGCCTGGCTGATGAGGCTGGTATGACCGTCCATCTGACCAGGTTCATAATTGTCTTTGGGGTTACTCATTCCCTTGGCATACCCCAGCGACGTATTGATCAGTCGAACGCCGAGGCTGTCCATCCACTCCATAGCGGCTATCCAATTATCTTCTTCTCCCCGATATTCCCTATTTCCCTGATCGCTGCGGGCGAGGTAAAAAGTCGCGTCGGTCGCTAGTCCAAATTGGATATTTTCGACCGGATCGTTTCCCGCGATAGCTGCCAATACTTCCGTACCATGAAAATCGGCGTTGGTTTCCAGCGTATGCAACAGATCATTATGCGTCTTTTTTTCATTTACATAATCGCGCACAAGTTTTACACCCTGGCGAGCAAATACATGTTTGAGCGCATTGGCAGAGTCGGCACCAAAAAAGCCCGCATCAATAACGCCAATGTTTACGAATCGCCCTGTCAGACCTGCCCGCGCAAAGTCTGGAGCCTCAATCTGCGACATAACCGGAGCCAGTTGAGGATTTGCCGGTAAATTTATCGACGTAATAACGATAGCCGGGTCAATGGCCTGAACAGCTTTTACAAAGGGCATTTTCACTAACTGTGCATACTGCTGAGGGGTTAGCCGGGCCGACACCGCATTGAGCCAACGCGATTGGCAAACAGGCTGAATTCCTGCCTGTTTTAACTGAGTAAGATAGCTTGCCGAAACAGGCTGATCGGTGTCATCTACCAGTAGATTTTGTGTCTTCCGCTGGGCAATCGCTATGGGCGACAAAGCCGGTAGCGATTTCGGATCTTTATCATACAGTAAAACCCAGTACTTGGGTCGGGCCACGGCCACGCTTGGTTCAGCTACGTTAGGCTGTCCCTGCACGAAGAACCCCAACAGGCAAAGCAACACCGATAGTCGAAGTGTCATAAATAGTTTAGGAAGCTAGATTTGCGAAGCTGTTTCTTTAAATAAAACGGTATAAACGCTAAACACAAAAACACACAGAAACTCTTCCAGCTTTTGAGTTTCTTTGCAAACTTAATCACAAACGCGCCCTCAACAGATACGCTATGCGTTATTTACCAATTGACAACCAACTTTTTGTTCAGAACCGCCAGCGGCTTGTTTCGTTGCTGAAGCCCAAATCATTAGTGGTTGTGAATGCTAACGACATTATGCCCACCAATGCCGATGGCACCATGCCGTTTCGCCAAAACAATGATCTCTTTTACCTTACGGGTGTCGATCAGGAAGAAACGCGCCTGGTCCTCTTTCCTGACCATCCTGATCCCAAGTTCCGCGAGGTTCTGTTCCTTCGCGAAACCAGCGAACTCATTGAAATTTGGGAGGGCCATAAACTGACTAAAGCAGAAGCTGAGCAGACAACGGGCCTCCCAAAAAAGCAGGTTTACTGGATGCATCAGTTCGAACAGATTTTCGGGCAGATGGTTTTTGAAGCCGACTATATCTATCTGAATACCAACGAGCACACGCGTGCAGGAGTGGAAGTCCAGAGCCGGGATGCCCGGTACATCGACGAATTCCGGCAACAATATCCACTACATCATTTAGAGCGGCTTGCCCCATTGATGCATTACCTCCGGGCCATTAAACAACCGCAGGAAATACCGTTGATTCAGACCGCTATAGATATTACCGATACCATGTTCCGGCGGCTGCTGGGCTTTATAAAACCCGGTGTGTGGGAGTATGAAATTGAAGCCGAAATGATGCATGAATTCCTGCGAAATCGTTCGCGGGGAGTAGCCTACACACCCATTATTGCATCGGGTGCCAATGCCTGTGTGCTGCATTACATCGACAACAGTCAGCAGTGCCAGGATGGTGATGTGATTTTGCTTGACATTGGTGCGGAATACGCTAATTACAACGCCGATATGACCCGGTCTGTACCCGTAAACGGGCGATTTACGGCTCGCCAGCGGGCGGTGTATGATGCGGTATTACGTGTAATGAAGGAAGCAACGCAAATGCTTCGACCCGACAATTTATGGGACGATTACCACCGGGAAGTGGGCAAAGTGATGGAATCAGAATTGATTGGGTTGGGATTACTGAATCGTACTGAAGTTGACAATCAAGACCCAGATTCCCCTTTGTACAAAAAATATTTTATGCACGGCACCTCTCATTTCCTGGGTCTCGACGTGCATGATGTGGGTAACAAATACCGAAAAATGGAACCGGGCATGGTCTTCACCGTTGAGCCGGGCATTTACATTCGCGAAGAAAAGCTGGGTATTCGGCTCGAAAACAACGTCCTGATCACGGAATCAGGCAATCGGGATTTAATGGCTAATATTCCCCTCGAAGCAGAGGAAATTGAAGAGATGATGAATAAGTAATTGGGTAGGTTTTTTCTGACTAAAACAAAAGGCGTTACTGCTTGTATTAGTCAGAAAAAACCTACCCAATCAATCAAAAAAAATTGCTTATTTCGTCTTAGCTTGCTCGCGTTCAAGAGCAATATTTAGACTGGAATAAATTCGTCGGATAGCGGTTTCCAGACGTTCCCAGCCCGCTTCGGAGCGAAGATCAATATCGCCAATGTGGTCACGCTGGGTACTGGTGAGCACAATATTTGTAACAGCCGCAACCATCAGACTGGTGATAGCAAGCGGGTCAAATTCAGCATAAGGAGCTAGTTTGGCAACCATACTTTTGTACGATTGGTCACGAAAGTCGGCCAGTCGTCGAGCTAGTTCTGTCTCGCCATTTGACATTTCCCAACGAATCAATTCCTGCGACGACTTACGCGTCCGGAACTCGCGCATAAACTGGATCGTGTATTCTGACCAGGCTTTGCTTCGGGCTTCGGGCGCTACATTGTCCGGCACAGAATCCAGAAATTTCTCATTGAACATGGAGAGGAAGAAACCACGGTGCACGTAGGCTTCCAACAAACCGTTCCAACCACCAAAATAACGGTAAATAAGAACTTTATTGACGCCTGCGCGGTCTGCAACGGCGTTGATACCAGCTTTTTCAGTGCCTCGTTCGGCCATTACTTCGCCCATAGCGCGTAAAATACGCTCCATGGTCATCTGGCGGTTTCTACGCTTGACGACTTTCATAAATTGGTCGTTTTTTGTTAAGAGGAGGAATAAATAACTATCCTTTTCTACAGAATTGCGTTTCCCGGTAAAGGAGCCACTAATTAACTGTAGATACAAATATGGTTATTACCAGTGGTTCTTTCAAGCAACAAACTAATAAAAACTAAAAAAAACGAGATTCCAATGTACTTATTAGGCAACACTATCTTCATCATACTATATTTTAGCAATTGAGCTGTAGGGTGTTTTTGTAAAGCGAACCCCGAGATTTGAGCCCTAAGTGTATCCGTTGATACACTGTGCTATACTTATATAAACTTGACTTTTCCTTCCTCAAACCGGTATTCTCAACCTAATAACAACGCACTTCTATTAAATTATAAACTGATACTTTAAGCAATTAATTAGTACAATAAAATATCTGTATTTTTATAGTCAAAACGAAATACGGTATATGCGAATCTTTTCTTTGTTTTTGCTAGTCAGCATTAATTTATTCACCAGCCCGGCCTTCGCACAGACGCTTATTTCGTCTAATTTGCCTCTTGTAATCATTAACACAAACGGACAGACCATCGCAGATGAGCCAAAAATTGTAGCCGATCTACGCATTATTGATAACGGTACGGGTAAACGTAACAATGTGACCGATACGCCTTCATTTATTAGCAAAATAGGCATCGAAAAACGGGGAGCCTCTTCGCAACAACTATTCCCCAAAAAGCCTTACGGTTTTGAACTGCGGGATACGTCAGGCGTAAACTCCGTCAATTCGTCACTATTGGGAATGCCATCCGAATCAGATTGGGTCCTCAACGCTACCTACAATGATAAAACACTAATTCGGGAAACACTGACTTACGATTTGAATCGGCAGATGAGCGCCTTTTACACGCCACGCTATCGGTATTGCGAAGTGATTTTAAACGGTAGTTACGACGGAATTTATATTCTGTTTGAGAAGATTAAGCGGGATAAGAATCGCGTTAACGTTACCAGCATCAAGAAAACTGACATATCGGGCGATGCGCTGACGGGTGGTTATATTTTTAAGGTCGATAAGACAGAAGGCTCCACATCACGGGCCTGGAACTCGCCTTATACAGATGGCCAAAAGCAACCCATTATGATTCAGATTGATCGGCCTAAACCCGAGGACTTAGCTGAG
>CAXVWN010000210.1:0-13307 GCA_964263725.1 Spirosoma sp. | reverse complement strand
CATAAGGAATGGAAGTTCTGTCATACGAGGAGGCAGTGGGATAAAGCTATCAACACTGTCCATCAACTCTTCAATGGTAGCAACCCATTTTTCATCGCCGTTCAGGCCACCAAGAGCCGAACCTTGAATAACTGGGATATTGTCACCATCGAAGTTATAGAAGCTCAATAACTCACGAATTTCCATTTCAACAAGTTCGAGTAACTCAGGATCGTCAACCATGTCCACTTTGTTCATGAACACAACGAGCTGAGGTACCCCTACCTGACGAGCAAGCAGGATGTGCTCGCGCGTTTGTGGCATAGGTCCATCCGTTGCAGCTACCACAAGGATAGCTCCGTCCATTTGGGCAGCACCAGTTACCATGTTTTTCACATAGTCGGCGTGTCCTGGGCAATCAACGTGGGCATAGTGCCGATTCACGGTTGAGTACTCAACGTGTGATGTATTGATGGTGATACCGCGCTCTTTTTCTTCTGGAGCGTTATCGATCGAGGAGAAATCCCGAATTGAAGCCAGACCCTTTCCGGCCAGCACTTTCGTAATGGCAGCAGTCAGCGTCGTTTTACCGTGGTCAACGTGACCAATCGTACCGATGTTTACGTGCGGTTTCGAGCGGTCAAAATTCTCTTTTGCCATGTTTTTAAAACGCTATTGTGAACTGTTTTTGTTATTAGATGAACTCGCTGAACGTCAATTAAGCCGAACAAGATCATCCCTTATTATAAGGTTTGATTTCGCTTTGGCTTAAACCCGCACGGGCGGACCCGTCAAAAAAGACTTCGTAACGAAGTCTTGAGCCGTTACGGGGACTTGAACCCCGGACCTCTTCCTTACCAAGGAAGTGCTCTACCGCTGAGCTATAACGGCATGTCTTTTAACAGTGTTCATTAAATCAATGGAGCGGAAGACGGGTCTCGAACCCGCAACCTATAGCTTGGAAGGCTATCGCTCTACCAATTGAGCTACTTCCGCAAAGATTTATTGTGGGGAGTGGAGGATTCGAACCTCCGAAGGCGTACACCAGCAGATTTACAGTCTGATCCATTTGGCCACTCTGGAAACTCCCCAAAAAGCACTGTTAAAGAACATTTTCCACCCCGTTTCCGGTTTGGAGTTGCAAAATTACATGTTTTTACGATGTTGTCAACAGATGACTTAAAAATAATTTACAGAATGTGAATGTTAGTGGAGTAATTGGGTTAACAACTGCCCATTTGGGTATAGCATATTGGTGATGCGCCACCGCCCGGCCACCTGCTGCAAATCAACCCTAACCTCTTCTGGTTTAGCCTTGTTCTCAAACGTTACATACACAATTGCTCTCGAACCTCCTATAACAGCGGGTAGTACCCAGGTTTTTTTGATAGACGCATCGGGCGCATTGAAAAGTAAATTTGTTTTTGACCGATTTATTTGGCTTGATGATTTCTTTACGTCAATCCAAATGAGATCAGCCACTGGCTTTGCAAAAAATTGATCGATAAGCGCACGATCTTTCGTCTCCCGCATAGGATTTTCTTTTTTATTGTGCTCAAAGTAGAGAGCTCTTATCAATCGATCAGCGGCCGTCCGGGGTGCGTCAGGTCCGGGGCGTTTGGCCAGTGTAGCTGCGCTATCTTCCACTGTTGCAGCGGTAGTCGATGTAGTTTGGGTTTCCTGCTTTGGTTTAGTCTGGCAGGAAAAACTGATCACTAATAAAGCGAGGAAGAAAATACGAACATGCATGAAGGTGTAGTTTAGGATTACCGGGCAATTAATCAAGATTGGGTTAAAAACTACTGGACTGAGTGAAAACAGAACGTCGTAATGGCTGGCAGTAATGCCATCAATAGACCACTTCACGATGTTCTGTTTTCACAAGGCCGGGTATTAAATCTGTTAGTTTACCATACTTTAATCCGCTCTTCGGGCTTCTTATACATCTTGTTGCCGGGCTGAACGTTGAATGCCTGATACCATGCATTAATGTTCGACAGGGGACCGTTGCAACGATATAAACCCGGCGCATGAGGATCAGTCATAATTAACTGAGCCTCAGTTTCTGGAAGAACATTAATCCGCCACACCTGTGCCCATGACAAAAAGAATCGCTGATCGGGAGTAAAGCCATCAATCAAACTTTTTTTACCGCTCGATTTCCCTTGTGGTGTTTTTTTGAAGGCATCATACGCAATAGCTAATCCGCCAAGGTCGGCCAAATTTTCGCCAAGCGTTAACTGCCCGTTTACTTTAATGGAATCCAATACTTTGAAGCCGAAAAATTGCTCTTTTACTTGATCGGCGCGTTTCTTGAAATTCTCAGCATCGGTTTTTGTCCACCAATCGCGCAGTGTCCCATCCGCATCATATTGCCGACCGGAATCATCAAACCCGTGTGTCATTTCATGACCAATAACGGCTCCTATCCCACCGTAGTTGATGGCGTCATCAGCTGCAAAATCAAAGAATGGAAATTGCAAAATAGCTGCCGGAAAGGCAATTTCGTTATTGACGGGGTTATAATAAGCGTTTACGGTTGGTGGTGTCATCCCCCATTCGGTTTTGTCAACGGGCTTACCAAGTCGATTAATCATGTAATTGTACGACCACTTGCTGGCAGATTTCACATTGCCGTAGTAGTCATTGCGAGCGATGGTAACGCCATCGTAACTTTTCCATTTGTCTGGATAACCGATCTTACGTTTGAACGCCAGCAGCTTCGTCAGGGCCTTCTTCTTAGTCTCCTCGCTCATCCAATCGAGGTTTTTGATGTGTTCTTTATAAGAAGCTTCAAGGTTATCTACTAATGTCAGCATACGCTGTTTAGCTTCAGGCTTAAAGTAACTTTGAACATAAAGCTGACCCAGCAAATCGCCTAGTGAGTTGTCAATTAGGCCGCTAATACGCTGCCAGCGAGGGGTTTGCTCCTTTTGGCCGGTCAATATTTTTGAGAACGCAAAGTTTTGCTTCACAAAGGCATCACTCAAATAAGGGGCCGCTCCCTTGAGGATATTCCAGCGCATATACGTACGTAAGTCTTCGATGGGCGTAGCTGCCACCAAACTATCGAGCGAGCGGAAAAAGACTGGACTCTGTACTAGAATCGTATCCTGCCCTTTAACTCCATATTTAGTTAGTTGGTCGGCCCAGTTGATACCGGGAGTTTGCTTCGTAAAACTGGCAACGGTCAGTTTGTTGTATGTTTTATATGGATCTCGGAGATCAACACGCGGCATTTGTGCCTTTGCTAACGCCGTTTCGACACGCATGATGACATCGGCATCTTGCGAAGCTTGTGTAGGCTCCTCACCGATAAGCGTGAACATTTTGGTCAGGTTATCTAAATAGGCATCTCGGATTTTCAGACTACGAGCATCATTTTTCAGGTAATAATCGCGGTCGGGAAGTGTGGTTCCGCCCTGACTAAACTGCGGCAAATACTTCGTAACGTTCTTACGATCCTGACCTACGAAAAAGCCAAACAGCATGCCATTACTTTGCGTACGCTGGTAAGCCAGTTCGTCAAAAAAGGCGGCTTTGTTATTAACGTTATCAATACGAGCAAGATCGGGTTTGATAGGATCGAACCCACGCTTTTCAATGGTTGCGCTATCCATCCCGCTAACGTAATAATCGCCTACCATCTGGTACAGACGGCCTTTAGTTGTCGTCCTGGACGCATCCTCAAGCAGAACTTTCATAGCATCCAAGCTCTTTTGCCGAAGCTCATTAAAACTGCCCCACGATGTTTTCGACGCCGGAACAGCATTTTGCCGAAGCCAGTTACCATTGGCATACTGGTAAAAATTGTCGCCCGGTTTCACCGATAAATCCATATTTTGAGGATCGATGAATTTTGGAGAAACGGCAGCTATAAAACCTAAAATCAGCGCTAATGGCACAAAAAAGACTAATCGTTTAGTCATGTTCTTAATAGTTTGGGTTGACGAAAGGCTACAAATTTAACTAAAAATAGGAACGCGGATTAAGCTGATGGAATAGATTCAAACAGATAAATCCGCCTAAACCTGTTGCATCAATCTAATCCGCGTTCCTATTCGCTTTACGTTTATTTACTCGCCGTCAACTCCGATTGAAATTCTTTATATGTGCCAGCTTTGTACTGGTCAAACGGCTCTTTCTGATGGTAGTTTTTACCGAAGTAAGTGATAATTTGATGAAACGTGCGTGGTTCCAAATAGCCGGGAATTGGCTGAATCAGATTAAATTTCTCATCTAAAAACACCGTTGTAGGATAACTCATCTGGTTTTTCAGCAAGGCTGCGGCCAGTTCATGAACGCCCCGACTACCCCCGCTAATAAACTTAAAGGTCTGATTACCTAGTGTCACATCGGCGGTTTGCTCTGCATTGAATCGAACGGCATAATAATTCTCGTTTACATAATCGACAATGGCGGGTTTTGCGAACGTCTCCCGGTCCATCACTTTACACCACCCGCACCAGTCGGTATACACATCGACTACGAATTTCTTAGGTTTTTTTTGGGTCAGGACATAAGCCTCCTGAACAGTTAACCATTTAATGTGCTTACGTTCGTCACTGGGTTTGCTCGTTGTTGGCTCAATGGGCAGGGTGGTTCGAAATGCGCTTATCGTGAGCAAAACGAAAGCAGCAAAAAAGAGAAGCAGGCGATTCATACGTGCTGTTGTTTTTACTTGATAACGTTTGGTGGTTAATAAAATTAGAAAAACTGATCGGGATTGACAGAAAAATGTCTTTAGGAATCACGAATAAAGAAATCCTTATTCGGTAATTTAACAGCCCGCAAAATATCGCGTTTACCATGTGGGCCGGGATGCTTTTCTACGGTCAGGCCGGCAGCTCTCATGTTGCGTTGTACATAGCTTTTTGAGCAGTATGTCGTCAACATACCACCCGGTAGCAATAAATGGGCCACTTGGCTAAAAATTTCAGTCTCCCAAAGTTCAGGCTGAGCCGTTGGTGCAAAGGCATCGTAATAAATGACATGAAACCGTTCGGATGTGCCAAAGTCCTGTAGCCTGCCCTCATGCTTGGTTAAAGTAAAATAGGGATTTATGACAACTGGCTCATGCCAGGGAGATTCATGAAGTTTTGACAGGTATGATGTATCCAGCAATGTATCATAATTAAGCTGCCGAGCATCATCTACAGCCATTGGATACGCGTCAATAGCGGAGTAAATCACCCGTCGTTGGTGGGCTTGCGCTTCACGGGCAGTTAACAACGCATTCAGACCCGTACCAAATCCCATCTCAAATATATGTAGCTCAGATTCAGCAAATTTTTCAAATGCGTCCAGTAAGCCCAGTTCAATATATACCCGCTGCGATTCCTGATACGCCCCATGAATTGAATGATAGGGTTTATCAAGTTCCTCGTTAATGGCAGTGTGTGAACCGTCGGCCGTTACCAGTAAGCGAATATCTGCTTTCATTATCTGTCGTTTTTGGGTATTTTTGCCACTGCTTTACTGAGTAATAGGGTAGCAAAACTGTTGCGCTATCCCATTATCCAATAAACATTCTTCACTATTATATTAAAACCAATGATTCAACGCGTTCAAACGATATTTTTGTTTCTTATCACGATTGCTATGGGTATCGCTCTGACGAATCCCATCTGGGAAAAAGTAAACTTGCAGCCCTCAACAATGGCACGCCTTACGGCTTTGTTGCATACCCAACAACAAACCCCGCTTCAACAGTCGGGGCTACCAATTCAAACAATTCCGGTTACCTATGAAGTGTCTGTTTGGTACTTAGCTCTATTAATCGCCTTGGTTGGGCTATCATCATTTTACGCCATTTTTCAGTATAAAAATCGGCTGACCCAAACGGCCATGTGTGCCGCTAATGCGCTGATGCTAACCTCCATAATGGGTATTGTTCTTTATCGGACACTCTACGTGGGGAAAGAATACGGCAATCCTGCCGATCAGGGCACGTTTTTACCAGGTTTCTACGCGATCATTGCGGCTTTGGTTTTTAACGCACTAGCAAATCGATTCATTCGACGGGATGAAAAATTAGTACGCGGATCAGACCGGTTACGGTAGAAATTCGCTTTCAAGAAAGATGAATAGCCCAGCGACGCTGTAAAGTGTTGCTGGGCTATTCTTTTATGGATGCATCCCGCCCTTCCGTAAACGCTTTTGCCGTATCTTGAGCGGAAATACAACCTCTGCAAAAAATGAAAAATCGCTTACGCGCACTTCTTTACTTACTACTATTTACCAGTACTTATCAGCTCAAGGCGCAGTCATCGCCAGGCGCCACCTCAAGCAGTATTGCTACGTTCACCAACGGTATGGAGCGAAATCCTGGCTTCATGACCTATTACTGGGACGCTAAAAAAGGTAAAATCTGGCTCGAAATTTCCACCTTCGATACCGAGTTTTTGTATTACCCCACACTGGCGCAGGGTGTTGGCTCCAACGATATTGGCCTTGATCGGGGTAGATTAGGGCAGGAACACATCGTCAAGTTTGAACGTAGTGGTAACAAGGTTTTGATGATTGAGCCGAACTATGCTTACCGTGCCATCAGCAACGACCCACTCGAACGTCAGGCGGTTGAGGAGTCATTTGCAAAGTCCGTTCATGCCGGATTTGAGATTGTAGCTGAAGAGAATGGCAAAGTCATTGTTGACCTCACTCCTTTTCTAATGCAGGACGCCGTTGGGGCTGTGCAGGCCATCGCCCGAACCAAGCAGGGAAGCTTTAAATTCGACCCGATGCGGAGCGCCATGTACTTACCGCGCACCAAAGCCTTTCCACAAAATACTGAATTTGAGACGATTATTACGATTACCGGCGACAATCCAGGAGCTTACCTGCGTGAAGTTGTACCGACACCCTCAGCTGTGACGATGCACCAGCACCACTCATTTGTTCAACTCCCCGATAAAAACTACAAACCCCGATTATTCGACCCGCGTATTGGCTATGGTGGTATTGAGTTCTTCGATTATGCCACGCCCGTTAATCAGCCAATTATGAAACGGTATATTTCGCGGCATCGGTTGGAGAAGAAAGACCCTTCGGCAGCCGTAAGCGAAGCCGTTAAGCCAATTGTCTATTACCTGGACCCCGGCACGCCAGAACCCATTCGCTCAGCGCTGATGGAAGGTACAGCCTGGTGGAATCAGGCGTTTGAAGCGGCAGGCTATAAAAACGCATTTCAGGTTAAGTTACTGCCAGCCGATGCCGATCCAATGGACGTTCGCTATAACCTCGTGCAATGGGTTCACCGATCCACGCGGGGCTGGTCGTACGGGGGCAGCATTAGTGATCCGCGTACCGGGGAGATTATTAAAGGAAAAGTTACGCTTGGTTCATTGCGCGTTCGGCAGGATTATTTGATTGCACAGGGGCTGGTTGGAAACTTTAACGCAGCCTTACAGGATTCATCGCAGGCCGACCCCATGATGACCATGTCGCTTGATCGGCTTCGTCAATTGGCTGCACACGAGGTGGGACATACGCTTGGCTTACCCCATAATTATATCGCCAGCACGCAAAACCGGGCTTCGGTCATGGATTACCCAACAATGGTAGCCAAGATAAAAGGAGCCAGCATTGATCTGTCTGATGCGTATGCCAAAGGAATTGGCGAGTACGACAAATGGAGTATTCGCTATGGATACGAGCAATTTCCGGCAGGAACCAACGAGAAACAGGCGCTTGATAAACTGGTAACTGACCTGCACAAAACAGGTATGTCGTTTCTAACCGATCAGGATGCCCGGCCCGAAGGATCATCACACCCTGGCACACACTTGTGGGACAATGGCGCCAATGCTGTCGATGAATTAAAGCGCGTATCGGATGTCCGTCGTATGGCACTGGCCAATTTCTCGGAGAAGAAAATACCCGTTGGAACACCAATGGCTATGCTCGAAGAAGTACTTGTACCGATGTATATGTTCCATCGATATCAAGTCGAATCTGCCGCTAAAGTGGTGGGTGGACAAACGTATACGAACGCTTTGCGCGGTGATGGACAGCCGGTTATGTCAACAGTTCCTGCCCAAGAGCAAAAGCGGGCATTAGATGCATTGTTATTAACAATTGACCCGGCTTTTCTGGCACTTCCCAAACCAATACTTGCTTTAATTCCACCCCGCCCCTTTCGCTATGATCCCAATCCGCGCGAAGTATTTAAACGTCGGACAGGCATTACGTTTGACCCAATGGGAGCGCCTGAAGCAGCGGCTGGCATGACTTTACAGATGCTATTAAATCCTGAACGAGTAAGTCGGCTGGTTTTCCAATCGGCCCTCGATCCCGCTCAGGTAAGTCTTGAGTCAATGCTTGATCAGTTGTTGGCCGTTACCTGGTATAAAGCAGATCCGGCGGATGGTTATCAGGCCGAGGTAAAGCGGTTGACTGATAAACTATTTTTACAAAAGCTGATTGATCTGGCTAATAACCAGGAAGTAACATCGCAGGCAAGGGCTGTAGCTTCACTGAAATTAAGCCAGTTGAAGAGTAAGCTCAATGCACCGACAGCAAACTCTAAAACAGCAGCTCACCATATATTTGGAGCCGATCAAATTCGACGGGCTGAAGGTAATATTGGTGATCTACGTCCGACCAGTGTGCAGGCTCCACCCGACGGAGCTCCTATCGATCCAGGTCAGGAGTGGCTCTCGCCCGATTGCGAATGGAAGTAATTTCTCCATTTAAAAAGCCGCCTGTTCAGTTGAACAGGCGGCTTTTTAAGTCTTATCCATATTTAAAAAACATCATTCTACCGAACGTTAACCTGAGTTTGATTACAATTTAACCAACGTTTTACGCTTCTCTTGGCTTACCGTTATAGTTTTGTTGCAAAAACAGTAGTAACATGAATGCAACTATAAAAACTGTCTGGGTAGGTGCTCTGTTGGCGATGAGTCAACTCACATTTGCTCAACAATCTGTTACAATTGATACAACTAAATTACCAGCTTCCGTAATCATTTCTGAACCCGTCACTCAAGCTCCCAAACCTAAATCGGCAACGGAGAAAAATGAGCTAAAATATAATCTCAACGAATCTGGAACGCACTTTTTCAAGGCTACATTCCTGAATCAGGCATGGCTCCAGCTCAATCAGAACAACCCCGGTTCAACCGTCATTAGCGTACCAAAAGATAACACCCTGTCTATTGGTCTGCGCCGGACCCGAATACAGCTGTTTGGTCAAATCAATGACCACGTTTTTCTGTATTTACAGTTCGGGATGAACAACTTCAACTACCTGAATGGTGGATTTAATCAAACGGCTTCATCGCAACGAAAAGTGCAGGCTTTTTTCCACGATGCAGTCGGTGAATATTTGGTATTTAAAAACAAAAATTACCTGAACATTGGTGGCGGCCTGACAATTGTCAACGGACTTTCGCGGTTTAGTGCGCCTAGTGTGGCAACCATTATGAGTATGGATGTGCCGGTATTTGCTCAAGCTACGGTAGACCAAACGGATGAATTTTCCCGCAAATTGACCTTGTATGCGCGCGGGCAGGTTGGACATTTCGACTATCGCGTGGCCATGAGTGATCCCTTCCCCATTCAAACCAATGGCGCAGCCCTTCCAGCCTACGGGCCAAACTCCATTTTTGCCTTAAAAGGGCACAATAAACAGTTTCAGGGCTTATTTATGTGGCAATTCTTCGACCAGGAAGCTCACCAGACACCGGGTTATAATACAGGCACTTACCTCGGCGCGAAGAATGTTTTTAACCTTGAAGCAGGGTTTATTACGCAGAAAAATGCGATGGTCCATATATCAGCACCCGGAGATACAGTTTATGAAAACATGAATTTGTGGTCGGTTGCTTCTTTCCTGGACATGCCGCTGAACAGAGAAAAAGGAACGGCGGTTAGTGCGTACCTCGGGTATTTCCATACAGATTATGGCAAAGACTACATTCGTTTCAATGGTGCGCTCAACCCAGCCAGCGACATTGTAGCTGCTCAACGCCCCGGCGCTTTGGGCGGTACGCAGGGAAATACCTTCCCAATGTTCGGCACGGGTAGCGTGATATATGGTCAGTTTGGCTATCTGATGAAACGGGACCTGTTTGGTGCTGGCAGCGGCACGCTCATGCCCTATGTACAGGCACAGATTGCCAATTACCAGCGCGTAACGAATACGCTCGGGGTTTATAACATTGGCCTCAATTATCTGATTAAAGGTCACAACGGCAAGCTCACCCTCGATTATCAGAACCGACCTTATTATGATCCATCATCCGGCACGTCGCAAATCTCGGCGGGTGGTCGGCGTGGTCAGCTAACATTGCAATACCAAGTATTTATTTAAGTAAAGTGAGTGCCAAAAGTCAGCATAAGAAAAGTTGATTTACGCAAAAATCCCCGCTAGTATCTGGCGGGGATTTTTCGTTAGTACCAATAGGAAGGAAATAAAGGTTAAAACAAGCCAATAATCGACGATCATAAATAGCCTGCGATGTTACGTAACATCAATGCTTAACTACCATTAAAAAAAGGCTCCGTAAGTGGAGCCTTTCTAGTTATGATCGGAATGCATAAACCTATACGCCGATATTTAATGTACTTAGTACACCGTTCATATTTCGAACGGCGTCGGCTGATTTACTGAAAGCAGCCTGCTCTTCGTCAGTAAGTTTGTAATCGATGATTTCTTCCCAACCATTGCGTCCTAAAACAACCGGTACGCCCAGGCAAATGTCTGATTGTCCATATTCACCTTCCAGCAATACGCAGGATGGTATCACACGTTTCTGATCACGCAGGATACTCTCAACCATGTACGCACCAGCCGCACCCGGTGCGTACCAAGCCGATGTGCCAATAAGGCCCGTTAGTGTTGCCCCACCAACCATGGTGTCGGCAGCTACTTTTTTCAGCGTCTCTTCATCCAGAAACTGGCTGACAGGAACACCGCCTTTAGTAGCTAAACGCGTTAATGGAATCATGGTTGTGTCGCCGTGACCGCCGATAACCGACGCCTGTATATCGTTAGGCGAGCAATTCAGTGCTAGTGATAAATACGTCTTGAAACGAGCCGAATCCAGCGCACCACCTAATCCAATGATCCGGTTTTTTGGCAAACCCGACGCTTTCAGCGCGAGGTAGGTCATGGTATCCATTGGGTTTGAGATAATGATAAAAATTGCATCGGGCGAGTATTTCAGAATGTTTTCTGTTACGCCTTTCACAATACCCGCATTGATCCCGATCAGATCTTCGCGAGTCATGCCCGGCTTGCGTGGCAAACCCGATGTGATCACAACGACATCTGACCCAGCCGTTTTTGCATAATCATTGGTAGAACCTATCAGTTTTATGTCGCAGTCAAGCAATGTTGACGCCTGAAGCATATCAAGAGATTTCCCTTCGCTGATGCCTTCTTTGATGTCCAATAGCACAACTTCATGGGCGAGTTCCCGGCGGACGATGTTATCAGCGCAGGTGGCTCCAACAGCCCCCGCACCTACTACGGTAACTTTCATACGGTATTCGAAATTAAAGGGTTAACAAGTGAGCGCAAAAGTACGTTTCTGGCTCAAGACAAACCAAAGCGTACGGATTAAAACTTATAGTAGGTTCCGTCGTTTATAAACTATTCAATAATTTTTTTGTGTTAAACATCCACAATTATTTGCTTTGCTAGTTGGCTACCAGCCAGATTGACGGTAAAAACAATGACAAATAAGAATCTTATTACGCGAATTCTAGCCTCAATTTTCTTTAAGCGAGCCAACGTAGGCGCTGTTCGATATGCTCGTAACTCCCGCAGTCTCTTCCAGTTAATTCGGGATGCGCTGGAAAAAAGCGGTGGCTTATCAGGTAGCAACATTGCCGCTTTCCGGGAACAGTTAGGTATTGTTACAAGGCTGCTGAAAGCTTATGCATCGGGCCAATACCGTGAATTACCCTGGAAAACGTTAATTCGCATGATTGCAGTCTTAATTTATTTTGTGTCTCCAATTGACATACTACCTGATTTTCTGCCAATTGTGGGCTTAACCGACGACATTGCGTTGATGTTCTGGCTATTTAGCGCCATTAAAGACGACATTGAGAAGTTCCGTATATGGGAACAAACGGCAGCCAGTTCGGGTACGACGGCAACCCGACCGGTTGAAACAATTAAAATTGGGTGAACTAAGTGATTGAGGGTGATTTCAAGCGTGAAATCAGGTCTCTACAGTAGGTCTCTGAAATATTGACCTTATCACTTGAAACCAAACGAACCGTTACTGCGTAAGTTTCACCGAGTTTTAATAGATTGTACGAGAGAGTTTTGTTAATTTTGCATACATTCAAATCCCAGGAAATATGATTTCGGCAAGCATTTTGGCATTTATGGGTTTGGGCGGTCAGGAAATGATTTTTATCTTCCTGGCATTGCTCCTATTGTTCGGCGCTAAAAAGATTCCCGAACTAGCCCGGGGACTTGGTAAAGGCATCAAAGAATTCAAAGACGCAACCAAAGACGTTCGCGAAAATATCGAAGACGGCCTGAAAGAGACCGATACGAAATAATCGAGTTTGTTCGTGACAGACAATCAGGCAGTTTCTTCCGGGAGCTGCCTGATTGTCTGTTTTTATTAGTTTATCATTTCGATCAGGACGTGGAGTCAATTAGACCGGGCCATCGGGATGACAAGAACTGTTCTTTATTTTGACAATCTACCGTAACTTCTCCTCTGTTCAGGCCGATCTCAAAACCGGCACTATTACCTGCCTTCAACTGGTAGATCAATACCTTACTCGTATTGACGAAAACCAGTACCTAAACGTTTTCACCGAAGTCTACGCTGACGAAGCCCGGCAACAAGCCGAAGCTGTTGACCAAAAGCTGGCAGCGGGTACCGCCGGACGACTGGCCGGAATGATTATCGGCATCAAAGACGTACTGAGTTACGCCGGACACAGCGTTCGGGCAGGGAGCCGGATTCTCGAAAATTTCACCGCCCAATTTACAGCGACGGCCGTGCAGCGCTTACTGGACGAAGATGTCATCATCATCGGGCGACAAAACTGCGACGAATTTGCAATGGGTTCATCGAACGAAAATTCGGCCTTTGGTCCCGTTCGCAACGCAGCCGATCCGAGTCGGGTGCCGGGTGGGTCAAGTGGCGGCTCAGCGGTAGCAGTTCAGGCTGGGCTTTGCCTGGCAAGTATTGGTTCTGACACAGGCGGCTCGGTTCGACAACCAGCCGCTTTTTGCGGTGTAGTGGGTTTGAAACCAACCTACGGACGTATTAGCCGTTGGGGACTAATTGCCTACGCATCCTCTTTTGATTGCATTGGCTGTATTGCCAATACTGCCGAAGACGCGGCTT
>CAXVWN010000209.1:0-29975 GCA_964263725.1 Spirosoma sp. | reverse complement strand
AATGCCGGCAGGGTCAGTGGCGGCACCACCCCATTCGGCACCACCGTCGAGACCAGGGAAGATAAAGGAGCCCTGTTTGCTTAACGGCTGAAATGTACCCCGGCGACTGCGCCGAAATTGAGCCCGTAACGAATCTCGTTCACCTGAATATGGGTTTAAATCGGCTTCACTGAAATTCTGCCGGGCAAATGGTGCCGGGCGGGTTGGTAAAGGTTGCGTTGGCCAGCTTGTCTCACCGGGAACGTCGGATTTTGGTACGGGCGTTTCCTTGATTGGGAAAAGCGGTTTACCCGTAACCCTGTCAAACAAGAGTACAAATCCTGATTTGGTCACCTGAGCCACCGCGTCCACTTTCTTGCCATTATTGGTCACGGTCAGTAAGTTAGGCGGAGCCGGAAAATCGCGATCCCAGATGTCGTGGTGAACAGCCTGAAAATGCCAAAGTCGTTTGCCGGTGCGGGCATCGAGCGCCAGCAAACAGTTGGCAAATAGGTTTGCTCCTTTTCGATTGCCCCCATAAAAATCAAAAGCGGCCGAGCCGGTTGGTACATAGAGAATACCACGCGGCCGGTCAACAGCCATGCCCGACCAGTTGTTGGCTCCGCCAACATCGGTATTTTTGTAGGTATCCTTCGGCCAGGTATCGTAGCCATATTCACCCGGTTGCGGAATGGTATGAAATGTCCAGATTAATTTACCCGTACGAACATTGAACGCCCGCACGTGGCCCGGTGCCGCATCGGACCCTTCTGACAGCCGAACCGGCATGATGATAAGATCGTCAAAAATAGTACCGGGCGTATTCGAGATTACGAATTTATCTTTCGCTTGCTCACCTAAACCTTCATGCAGATCAATGTGCCCTTCCTGACCAAAATCCTGAATTACCTTTCCCGTTTTAGCATCAAGAGCATAGAGCAACGACCCGACGGTGTATAAAATTCGAGCCTCCGATTTGTCGTTAGTAGACTGTTTGTTTGCCTGCCAGTAAGTAACACCCCGGCTGGTACTGAGTCTGGAATCGGCCGGACTACCAAACTTCCAAATTTCTTTGCCGGTAGCTGCATCAAGCGCAAAAGCCTGTACAGTTGGTGTCACGCCATACATCACGCCATCTATCACAATAGGATTAGCCTGAATCTGGCCGCTATCAGGAGCGGCATATGTCCAGGCAACTTGTAGATTCCTGACGTTTTCTGGTGTTATCTGCGTCAGGGCAGAATAATGACTCCGGTCTGGCCCGCCCAGGTATTCGCCCCAGTTCGTGTAGTCGTTGGGTTTGGTGTCAGTGGTATTCTGGGTAAATCGAGACCAGCCAACCGCTAATGTGGCCAGTGCAATAAGCGTTAAAAGCAATCGAGTCATGTAGCTAAAGGAATAGTCAGGCAAATCTACACCAAAAGCGAAAAGGATAGGTATGGCTACTGTTTAGGCTGTAATCAACCGATTATTACGGCGCAATGGCCAGAAACGATGACCAAAAAAAAGCCCCGGATTTTGTCCGGGGCTATATCGTTAATAATTTTTATCAGAGCTGGAATTGCTGAATCGGCTGTTTCCCGTACCCCGACTTTGGGGTTGCGGGCGTCCACCACTAGGTCGAGGTTGGCTGTTGCCACCCTCTTCACGTCGGAAGGAGGAGTTGCCCTGGCCCTCAGGTCGACTAGATTGACTTCGTTGCTGACCATTGTTGTTCGATGATCCGGCTGATCGGCCATTGTTGCTTGGTCGGCCACTACCGCCACCCCGTCTACTATCGTTCCGTCCTTGTCCCTGTCGGGTTGGAGCGGGCGAAAGAGATGCCGTGGATATATCGAGTACGTAAGGATGGTTCTCAATTACCGGAACGCGTTTGCCAATAAGTTTATGAATGTCCCGCAGGAAATCCGTTTCTTCGGCATCGCAGAACGATAGGGCAATACCATCGTGACCAGCCCGGCCTGTCCGACCAATCCGGTGAACGTACGTTTCGGGAATGTTCGGCAATTCGTAGTTGATAACGTGCGACAGTTCATCCACGTCAATACCGCGTGCGGCAATATCTGTAGCAACTAACACACGTGTTTCACGGCTTTTGAAATTTGAGAGCGCGCGCTGACGAGCATTCTGCGACTTATTACCGTGAATGGCTTCGGCGCCAATACCAGCTTTCAGCAGGTCTTTAACAACCTTATCGGCACCATGTTTGGTACGGGCAAAAACCAGTGCTGACTTGATTTTCTGGTCTTCCAGGATATGTACAAGTAGTTTACGCTTGTCGTCTTTCCCCACAAAATACATAGCCTGTTCAATCGTGTCGGCTGTAGAAGATACAGGTGTTACTTCAACTTTGGCCGGATTATTTAAAATAGTATCGGCAAGTTTAGCAACATCAGTTGGCATCGTTGCTGAGAAAAACAGCGACTGCCGACGGGATGGCAACTTAGTGATGACCTTCTTAACATCGTGAATAAAACCCATGTCGAGCATGCGGTCGGCTTCATCGAGTACAAAAAACTGTACATCACGAAGAGCTACAAAACCCTGATTCATCAGGTCGAGCAAACGACCGGGTGTGGCAATCAGCACATCGACACCCGATTTGAGGGTATTGACTTGGGCGTGCTGCGAGACACCGCCAAAAATAACGGTATGACGCAGGTTTAAATAACGACCGTAGGAAGCAAAACTTTCGGCGATCTGAATGGCTAATTCGCGGGTTGGGGTAAGAATCAGCGCTTTAATACGCCGGGTTCCAACAGGGTTTTTGCTACGTTCTTCGTGCAGTTGTTGCAGAATCGGAATAGCAAAGGCGGCTGTTTTGCCAGTACCGGTTTGGGCACAACCGAGCAAATCACGGCGGCTCAACAAAATGGGTATGGCTTGTTCCTGGATGGGTGTGGGTGTGGTGTATCCTTCTTCGGCCAGGGCCTTCAGGATAGGATCAATAATTGATAAGTCGGAAAATTGCATGTGTTGGCTGGACGTCGGCAGGCAATGGAATAGGGTAATGATTTAGGTCCAGCATCCAACGTCTTTGTAAAGTTATATGGGTACAACGGTAGCAGTGCAAATAAAGTGCCATCTATTCGCTGAATACAATTCCAAAGCAAAAGTCGCCTGCTTTAACTTGGCGTCAGGGCAGGCGGCTTTTGGTCGTGAAACCAATAAAATTTACTCGTAAATGCTTCCGGCAGTTTGTTCAACCAGTCCTTTGGGCAATAGCCAGGCCATAAATTTCCCGGCTTTGTTAAGGAATCCCGTGATTACTTCGGTCTTTCCGGCCAGCGTTGCATCAACGGCTTGCCGAGCTACGTCTTCTGGTGTCATATTCACCCGTTCGGCGGCTTTCCGACCTTTATCGCCAATCTGCGCCCGGTCCACAAAATTTGTATCGGTAGCGCCGGGGCATACACACGTAACGGAAACCGACGAGCGCTTTAATTCTTTATGAAGGCCACGGCTAAACTGAAGTACGAACGTTTTGGACGCAGCGTACAGGCTTAGACCCGGAATGGCCTGATAAGCTGCCGAACTGCCTATGTTCAATATGTATGCCTTGTCTTGCTGACGAAGCTGGGGCAAAAACAGATAGCTCAATTCGACCAGAGCCGTCATGTTGACCGTCATCATGCCCATGTGTTCAGCAAGTGAATGTTTCTCGAAGGGGCCGCTTAGTCCGTAGCCTGCATTATTCACCAGCATCCGAACGGTATATTGTTTCTGGCTGCACCAATCGAATACCTGTTGGGCGGCTCCGGTTTCAGCCAGGTCAATAGCTAAATGATCAGTCTTGATGCCATATTCTGACGCTAACTGGCTGGCGACTTCCTGCAATAGCGACGCTGATCGCGCTACCAGCAACAAATCAAACTTTCGGCGGGCCAGTTCGTTGGCAATGGCCAGGCCAATGCCCTTGCTGGCTCCCGTAATAAGGGCGTAGGCCATAGGAAGTAAAGTCGTGCGTTAAAAAAAGGCATAAGGCGTAAGATAAGTTGCTGAGCAAGTCCTACGCCTTATGCCTTTTTTAATCTACGCCTGATTAAATGTTGACTTTCGAAATAAACCGGTGATAGAACGGTGTTTTGCTGTTCGCGTGTTTCGGCATGTATTTGCCTGTTACAACGGGTACGTACATTACCCGACGACGGCTGGCTTCACCAACAAAAGGCGATTGTTGCGCCCGGTGCCAAAGCCGTCCATCGTGTACCGATAAATCGCCCGCGTTCATATCGAAGCCAATTTCGTGTTTGTCGGGTTCGTTGTCCACGAAATACTTTTTGCGGAACAACATCTTGAAAATACCCTGTTTGTGCGTTCCGGGAATAACACGCAGGCCGCCGTTTTCGTAAGGTGTCGGATTGAGGTGAATCCCTACGTTGAGCATTGGCATGATACGCTGACCGAGAAAAATATCGCGGGGACTGTCTGTATGCCAGCCCATTTGCGAAAATTTACTGTTAGGCGTGCGAATATAATGGTTCATTATAAGCCCGTCTTTCTCAATTTCCGCAATACGTCCTTCAAAAGGTTGAAGCAGATCGACAACAGCCTGAAGGCGCGGGTCCTGCAAAAATTCGTGGAGCGCCTTACTATGCTGGGACAGAAAACACATCCGTTGAATCATGGCATTCCCACTTTCGTCCTGACCGAATTTCAGTGGAATTCCATTGACTTTGTCACGGCCCTCGGCCAGCCATTCTTTTTCAATTCGTTCAACCTCGCTGATGAATAATTTGACTGTTTCCGGGGTAATAAAATTACGAAAAACGATAACGCCATTTTTATTGAAAAACTGACGTTGTTCGGAGGTAATAGTTTCGCCCAATGTAAAGGGCGGCAAGTTTAATTTGCTCATATCGGTGGTTTGCAATTCGGAAGTTCCGTTGTTGATGCCAACCGGCGACTGCGCTCTTACCGATGGGCGCAGGTTTCACGGTATAATAAAGGCCCAAATCTACGAAATTTACAATTTTAGGATTACTTTGCCGTAAATTAATTAATACTAGTTTAATTAACAGTCATTCGAGTTGTGGTGCGCATTCTACTTTGTAAAAAGTTGATTATACTGTTAATCAGCCTGTTAATAGTCACTTCTGGTACTCTACTAGCTCAGTTGGACAGTGTTCAACTGCCTCAGCAGCCAGTACCCAACCAACTATTAAAAACCAGAAATACCCTAATTCTACCCTTGGTGGCCCGCTCTATTGAAACAGACTGGTCAATAGGATTGGCTGGCTCATTCACATTCCGCTTTAATCGCCATGATACCCTTACCCGTACATCCAATACCCAGGCGCTGGCATTATACTCGCTGCGAAAGCAGTTTATTGCCGCTATCAACGGCACTACCTACTTCCCCGGCGAACGTATTATCCTGAATTATCAACTGTCGTACAGTAATTTTCCTGATAAATTCTGGGGGCTGGGAAAAGATGCGCCCGACAACCGTGAGGAAGCGTACACATTTCAGCAATATTATGTCTATTTGCATTTTCAGCGTAAACTTAAAGATCGAATTTTCCTGGGATTGCTCTACGAATACCAACGTTTATTGTCAGTCGATTACCAACCAGGTGGCCTTTTTGATCAGCTAACTGTGTCGGGGCGCGATCCGTATCACATCTCGGGAGCAGGATTGAGCCTAACATACGATTCACGAAATAACGCCTTCGCCCCCGACCGTGGAGGCTTTTTGCAGGTCTTTTTTAACCACTTTTCGCCTGTCTTTGGTTCCAATTTCCGTTATACCAATTACGTTGTTGACTTCCGCCGGTTTATTCAGATATACCGACAACAGGTGCTGGCTATCCAGGCTTATGGGTTTTTCAACTCGGGCGATGTACCGCTCCGAAGCCTGGCCAGTTTTGGTGGCTCCAATAGTATGCGAGGTTTTTATGATGGTCGATATCGCAGCAAAAATCAAGTAGTAGTTCAGGCTGAATACCGAATACCCCTGTTCTGGCGCTTTGGTGCCGTTGGGTTTGCGGGAATAGGCAACGTAAGCAGTCACATCAGCGACCTGAATTTTCAGGAAATAAAGTATTCCTACGGAGGAGGGCTTCGGCTAGCCTTGAATAAAAAAGAACGCTTAAACCTTCGTGTCGATTACGGCTGGGGGTATGGGCAGAGCGTATCAAACGGTCTGTATTTTCAGTTAGGCGAAGCGTTTTGATTAGCCTTCGTTTCAACTGTATTCCACCCACTAAGCGCGATTTTCTTACCAATCCAGTAGAGTGGGTAGGTAAACACGAAAGCGGCCAGCACGTCAATTGTATAATGTACATGTTGTACAAGCAATAAACTACCCACCAACAGGGAGCCCAGTAGAACAATTAACCGATCACGTCGCTGGCGTAAACACAAAAATATTAGAAAAATGGTAGACGTATGACCCGAGTAAAATAGATCTTTGGTAATATATACCTTACCATAAAATGCGTTGGTGAGTGGGTCAACCATGGGAATCAGACCAATGGGTGGATTAAGCGGGAACAGATTGATCGTTAGCATTCGTGATAACGTAATGATGACGTAGCTATAAATAAACATCATAAACACCGCCGGGCTGCGCCGGGAACGAATGAGTATCAGTAGACCAGATGCCCAGATTACCGCAAAAATAATCAGCGATACATCAACGGGGGGTAACTGCTTAAGCAGCCAGTCGTTCAGAACGGGGCCGCTATGTTGTTCTATGGTGCGAAAAAAGTAAGGGAAGGTGGAGAGCAAGGCGAGAACGCCAACCAGACCGATTATGAATTTTCGGCGGAATACGGGTGACTGCCAAGCCGCTTGCCAGGCTAAATCGCCCGTTGACGTAGGTGTGAGAATTGACATGTAATACTGTAAAGGGGGCGCAAATTTACGAAGTAGAAAGATATTTTGATGATCTTCGCTTAGATGAACTTAACTATTCGTTAATAGTTGGCTTACCCAGTAGCATTTTTGACATACATTTTCGTAATATTATTGTTTATAGTAGACTCGCTTCTTCCTTTTGTCGATACCTTTTATTTTTGAGGTAATAGCCTGAAAACTGTGATCTGTTATTCCTGGACATACCTCTCTAATGCGCTATAGTTTTGTTTGGCTTAGTTTGCTTTTCCTACCGCTTTTTGGGGCAGGTCGTTCAATTGTACTTCGCTCGGATCAGGGAACACCGGTTGCCGATACAGCGAAAGAATCCCATCGGCGGTTTCAGGTTATTCCATTACCCGTCATTTTTTACACGCCAGAAACGCATATCGCTTATGGCGTATTAGGCGTGTGTTTGTTTCGAACAGATAGTACTGCGCGCACATCAAACGTAGATTTCGCGATCATTCATACACAGAATGCCCAGACCGTTATTGAGCCAACGTACACGATTTTTACGAAGCATGAAAAATACTTGATTCGTGGCATGCTTCTCTACACGAAGTTTCCTGAGCTTTACTATGGTATCGGTCCCGGCACGACCGACAACCAGGAAGAACTGATTTCGTACAAAAGTTTACGGGCTTATAACCGATTCCTGCGCAAAGTGAAACCGGGCTGGTTTGTGGGTATTCAGCAGCAATATTTCAAGACATTTGATGTTAAGCGATCGTCAGACCGGCAATTACCTGAGCAAACATTGATTGGCGGCCTGGGTAGTGTCGTAAACGGGGTAGGAGTCGCTTCTGTTGTCGATACCCGCGACAATATCTATTCACCCGTTCGGGGCTGGTATGCCGATGTGTCGTTTATGGAATACGGCGAGTTGCTGGGTAGCGAATTCGGATTCACCAATTACCTGTTCGATATTCGCCATTATCAGGCGCTTTCGCCGAATACTGTGCTGGCCGGACAGTTTTATCTAAACCTCAATGTTGGCGAAGTACCGTTTAAACAGGCAGCTACATTAGGCGGGTCGTCGTTGCTTCGGGGCTATTATAACGGCCGTTATCGAGACAATGACGCGCTGATTATGCAGGCCGAATTGCGGCAACATTTTGTTGGTCGGTTTGGGGGAGTCGTCTTTGCTGGTGTGGGCGATGTGGCGCACAAGCCCAGCGAATTTACGGTGAAAGATCTAAAGCCGACAGGAGGTTTAGGGCTACGCTATCTCATCAGCCGGAAAGAGCATTTAAATATCCGCTTCGATGCGGCCGTGGGGAATCACACACACGGGTTTTACGTGAATATTTCGGAAGCGTTTTGAATTTGTAGAGTGATATAGGAAGATAAAAGAGGGCAGAATAGTTTGCCGAAAGGGTGATCATGAATTCGGTCTCTGAACTCGTAATAAGTGCCCTGCACTATCATCAGCATTTAACAAGCAATCGTCGATGCTATCGGCTAGTGCCAAGAAATTAGCATCAAATGTGCAGATAAGAATTCCGACGTGTTGGCTCGACTGATTATGTAATTTGATGAAATCTTTACGGTTCAGCGTCAGTAGGCAACGATTCAATGAAGTAGCAAAAAGCAAAACTTCATCATCTGGAATGGCTAAACCGGCCATATCTGTTTGTAGTAAGGTTAAGACATCGTGCCCTAACTGACGCAATCGCACAACGGCTGGAGCGGGGAAATTTTCATCTGCTAGAAGTAGAGCCATCTTACGCGTTATCGTCTGCAATTAGCCTTGTTATTTCTTCAGCATGATTGCGGGCATAAGCTCTTGCATTCGCCAGATCTTCGGCTCGAAGGGACGGATAAGCTTGTAATAAGTCTGCGTCGGTGGCTCCTGAAAGGCGGGCCTGATCCAGTAACCAAACTGGTATACGTGTCCTGACAATGCAAGCCGCTCCACCAACCACCCCAGGGGTTGATTCAATGCCTGGGAAGACATCGCCTAAATCCTGGACAATCCACTGCAATACCTGCGCTTTTTCGGCACGGGTCATACGGCTGATTAATTTTTCGGTTTCCTGAACGGCTGTGCTCATACTCAGTAAAGATAGGTAGGATTTTGGTACAAGCTAAATCATTAGCAGCCGCCAAATTCCCGAAATCAGCAAGAGAATCAATCCGACCGGCGTCAGGACTTTCCAGCATAGATACATCATCTGATCGACCCGAACGCGGGGAAATGTCCAGCGTACCCACATTTGTAAAAGTACCGCAAAGAACACTTTCGACAAGAGCCAGAATGCACCTGTCAGATTGCCCCATAAGGTGCCGGGTGCGCCACTTGTCCAGTCGGCCAGCCGCACGGGGCCGACGTTAGGCAATGGCGTGTTCCAGCTACCCAGAAACAGCACAGCGCCTAAGAAGGACACGAGCAGCATCATGGCGTATTCAGATAGGTAGAGCAGGGCAAATCGCATACCTGAATATTCGGTGTGAAAGCCGCCCACAATTTCAGACTCACCTTCGGGAAGGTCGAAGGGAGCGCGGTTACTTTCGGCCAATGTGCAAATGAAAAAGACGATATAAGCGATGAGCAAAAACGGATTTCGCAGGATATTCCACGAGAAAATACCCCCCCAGTTCGTTACGTCAATACCCAATGCTTTTAGCCCGAACAGGTAATTTGTTTCGTGGGTGTAAATCCCCTGCTGGAAACTAAGCGTCTGTAAATTAAGCGTTTGGCAAATCATTACCACACACAATATCGTCAGCCCAAGTGGAATTTCGTACGAGATGATTTGCGCCACCGACCGCATGGCACCAAACAACGAGTATTTATTATTGGAACCCCAACCCGCCATCAGAATGCCCACGACATCGAAGGAGACAATGGCCATTAAATAAAACACGCCAACGGCCGCGCCCGAACCCTGCAAATCGGGAGAGAGCGGCAGGACGGCAAAGCCCGCAAAGACCGACGCAAAAATGATAGTAGGTGCCAGCAAAAATAGTCGCCGGTCGGCAGCTGTTGGAACGATGTCTTCTTTCTGAAGCAGCTTTAGTAAGTCGGCAAAGAGCTGCAACATGCCCCACTTTCCCGTTTCCATTGGTCCAAGCCGGTCCTGCATAAACGCCGAAACCTTGCGTTCGGTGTACACGCCGACGACGACAAAGCCAGATGCGAGAGCGAGAAAAATAGGGAGTGCGAGCACGTTGTTAATGATGACCGGGTCGCCGGTGCGATGAAGAATGATGAATGTCGGTTATCATTCATCATTAGTTTTAAAATTCTGCGGTTTTGGGCGCTCTTGGGAATGGAATCACATCGCGGATGTTGCCCATACCCGTTACAAATAATACGAGCCGCTCAAAGCCGAGACCAAATCCGGCATGGGGTGCCGATCCAAATCGGCGTGTATCCAGATACCACCAAAGTGCTTCGGGTTCAATGCCCACTTCGTGCATCCGAGCAACGAGTTTATCGAAATCATCTTCCCGTTGTGAACCACCAATAATTTCGCCAATACCCGGAAATAGTACATCCATTGCCCGCACGGTTTGCCCAGGGGTCGCGCTCGACTCGTCATCTAACTTCATGTAAAACGCCTTGATTTCGCGGGGATAATTGGTCAGAATCACCGGCTTTTTGAAGTGCTTTTCGACTAAATACCGCTCGTGCTCCGACTGTAAATCGACGCCCCAACTTACTTCATATTGAAATTGCTTTTTCTTGGCGGGTTTCGAATTGACCAGAATCTCGATCGCATCGGTGTACGTCAGCCGCACGAACTCATTGCTGATCACGAACTGAAGTTTTTCGAGCAGGCCCAGTTCACTTTGCTCTTCTTTCTTTTTGGTTTTTTCTTCCTCTTTCAGGCGATTGTCCAAAAAGGCCAGATCGTCGGCGCAATGTTGCAGGGCGTAGCGGATAACGGTCTTTACGAAATCTTCGGCCAGATTCATGTTATCCTCCAGCTCATAAAAGGCCACTTCCGGCTCAATCATCCAGAACTCCGCCAAGTGACGGGTCGTGTTTGAGTTTTCAGCCCGGAACGTTGGTCCGAAGGTATAAATTTTTCCTAAAGCCATCGCCCCTAATTCGCCTTCCAACTGACCCGATACAGTCAGATTGGTTTCGCGACCGAAGAAATCCTGGCTGTAATCAACCTTTCCATCTTCTGTCAGGGGCGGTTTTGTGGCATCGAGTGTTGTGACACGGAACATTTCGCCCGCGCCTTCAGCGTCAGAAGCCGTGATGATAGGCGTGTTAAGATAGAAAAAACCGTTGTCGTTGAAATACTTATGTACGGCGAACGCCAGCGCATGCCGGATGCGCAGAATGGCGCTGAACGTGTTGGTGCGGGGGCGCAGGTGAGCAATTTCGCGCAGAAATTCCAGCGAGTGCCGCTTAGGTTGCAATGGATACTTATCAGGATCGGCCGGGCCGTAAATCGTAACGGCTGAAATTTTAACTTCAACGGCCTGACCAGCGCCCTGCGATGCCACTAACTGGCCCGTAACGGCCAGACAGGCACCCGTTGTGATAAGCTTAAGCGTCTCCTCAGGAAGTTGACCTGCTTCGGCTACGGCTTGAATATTGTTGATGGTTGAGCCATCGTTAAGGGCGATGAAAACAGCGTTTTTACTTTCGCGTTTGGTGCGGACCCACCCCTTTACGGTCACGTCGGTACCGATTTGGGCAGTTTTTAATAATTGCTGAATAGGTAAATAACTCATACGAAAACGGCGACCAGTATAGTGGTTGTGGTCGCAAAAGTACGGATTGTCGCCCGAATCGCCCATAAGCGAGTGGATTCCTTTCTACTATTCCACCGGATTAAAATCGGGGGTTGCTATTAAACTTGTCTTGTAACTGTTAGTTACGTGCTAATTACCGTCTTATTTTTGCGTCCAATCCTGTATTTATGCCTATTATACTGTACATCGTTCGTCATGCCAAAGCCGAAGACCGGGCTATTTTTATGGAAGACCACGACCGCCAGCTAACGTCCGACGGTATTATGGCGGCTGCTCGGATGGGTCGTTATCTACATCGAAAAGCTATTTTGCCCGATATTATTATTAGTAGCACCGCCCCGCGAGCCAGGGATACGGCCAAGGTTATGGCCGAACAGATTAGGTACGACCCTGCAAAAATTCAATCAGATGATGCTCTCTTCGATGGCGGGCCGAAAGCGTATCTGGCCGCTCTAAATGCCCTACCAGATACCGTCCAGTCCGCTATGATTGTGGGCCACAACCCCGATGTGTCATACCTAGGAGAATTTCTAACGCATCAAAGTATTGGCTCGATGAGCAAAGGCGCCGTTGTGGCCGTTGTATTTGAGGACCTAACCTGGGCTGAAGTGTCTGGCCGAACGGGTAGCGTAGCCTTTCAGATTGGTCCCAAACAACTATTGACTAATGAATAACGTACAATGGATACTGTACAATGAACTGCTGATAACCAATCATATACCGTTTATTGTTCTGTGTTTTACATTATTTATTGTCCACTGAAACTATGAATCGCAATCGTCGAATTTTCATTATCGTCTTTATTATTTTTACGTCCATCGTCATTTTGATCGCTGTCGATATGGGTCGCCGGACTACCGCTCCCTGGAACAAGCGCCGGGAAGTGGAGCGGGCGTTACCAGCGGCAAGAGACGGTGTTGTCGTTGATACAATGGCAACTGATACCTTACTTGCTCCCTGACCCTCATGCTGAATCTATCTGCTGTTCACCACATTGCCCTTATTTGCTCTGACTACGAAGCATCAAAACATTTCTATACCGAAGTGCTGGGTATGTCTGTTTTAGGCGAATATTTTCGAGTCGAGCGCCAATCGTATAAATTAGATCTGGCGCTGAATGGTCAGTATATTATTGAGTTATTCTCGTTCCCGAATCCACCCAAACGGCCTTCCCGACCCGAAGCGCTGGGGTTGCGTCATTTGGCTTTCGCTGTCCCGGACCTTGATGCAGCCATAGCGCATTTAAATGAAAAGGGCATATTTACAGAACCCATCCGGGTGGATGAACACACTGACCGACGGTTTACCTTCTTCGCCGATCCCGATGATTTGCCATTAGAATTTTATGAAGTGTAGTTAGATCTAGAATTTATGTTCATTGTATGACCCCTACAGGGTCACATGTTTATAGAATATGCCTAACTGCTATAAACATGTGACCCTGTAGGGGTCATACCTGGTAACAATGGCCAATTACACCCAAGAGGTCATACTGAGCCTAAAGTATTTAATTACTGATCAATCAACGTCATTTAGCGTTTTGAACGTTGCCAATACTGCGTTCAATAATTAGTTTTTGGAAAGTACTTTCGTTAGTACGGTAACGAGCGCATCAACGTCCTCGGGTGTGTTGTATACGTGTGGTGCGATGCGCAACGCCCGCGCTCTGGCCGATACCGAAACTTTTTCGGCCTGCAACGCTTGCTGAACTGCCATTGGGTCGGCGTGGTCGGGCAACCACAGGCCAACCAGGTGATGGCTGCGGCCTCGACTTCCGTTTACTGGTTCAATCTGGCAGCCGAGCTGTTCCAGCACAGTCCAGGCTTCCTGCAAAAGCGCTTCAGTATACGTCTGAATCCGTGCTGGTTGCCAGTCGAGTAGTTGCTCCAGTGCCGCTTCAAGCATGGGCATATGGAGAAAATGAGATTGTTCGCCAACATTGTAGCGGTAGGCTTTAGGCCGGTAAACAGACTGATAATCCATCAGGCGGTGAAACTGGTTGCTGTCGAGTCGATTCATCCAACCTTCTTCGAGTGGAACTCCGTCATCGAAAGCCGGGCCGAAATAAGCCAGACACAGTGAATAGGGACCCATCAACCATTTATAGCCCGCACAAATCAGAGCATCGGGTTGGATCGCCGACAGGTCGAAGGGCAAGGCACCAATGGCCTGCGTCCCGTCTACAGCCAGCCAGGCACCTACTTCCCGCACCCGTTGCCCAACGGCTTCCAGATCGAATTGGATTCCGTACATCCAGTGCACAGGCGGCACAACTACCAAGGCTGTGTCTGGTCCGATGGCGTCCAGTAATCGCTCATTCCAGAGGGCTCCTTTCGGAAACTCGTCGGGCATATCGACAGTCGTGATGGTTAGGCCCAGTTCGGTGCAGACACGATCCCAGGCATATACATCGCTCGGGAATTCACTGCCAACCAGCACAATTCGCTGCCCTGCCTGAATGCCAGGTTTACGTGATAGATTTCGCGCTACGACCGCCATGCCGTAGGATACAGAGGGCACTATGGCAATCCTTTCTGGGTCGGGTTCTCCGGCGTTCCGGTTATTGATGAGTTCGGAGAATAAAGTTCGGACGCGAACGGCACCACTAAAAAAATCATCGGGGCGCAGGCCGAAAGGATTCGTGTCGCGACGAATAGCGTCATAGCCCGCTTGTTCAACCGTTCGGCTAAAGGGCGAGCGGGTTGCACAGTTCAGATAATGGATGCCTTCGGGAAGGGTAAACTTGTCTTTTTGAGTAAGCAGGGGCGTCGCGTCAATGGGCATATGAAAAAAAATCAAAACGATTCATTTATTCTGGCACGAGGTTTGTTTTACGCTATTCTGAATTCTTTATTATCACTGTCTTTATGACTACCCTGTTGGGCATTGGTTCGCGCATTCGACACGACGAGTTTGGTAATGGCGTCGTTATCAATCTAAAAGCGAGTGGCTATACTGTCACCTTCCACGATCATGGTGTGAAGATACTTAAATTCGACGCGCCCCTAACCATCATCGAGGCATTGGAGCCGGATGGTGATATGGTGAGTTTATTTGACGTAGAGCAGTCGATTACGCGGGTTCTTCAACGATGGATCGACCAGACAGAAATTGTTCCCTTGGGTGATAAATGGAAAGGTGGTAAACTAATTTTAAAACCCGGTCGGGCCGATTTATCCCAGAAGGAGATGCCAATAGATGGCTTCTTTCATAAAATCGTGATGGTACGTGATCGCCTTCGGGTACTCGAACAGCGCATAAACGCCAGTTCCATAGATGACGAAGAGAAGGTTAATATTCAGCAATACATCACCCGAATTTACGGTAGCCTGACCTCGTTTAATCTATTGTTCAAACACCCTCATCAACAGTTTGTTGGCGAAAAAAGTACGGCAGACGCCTAGTCAGCAGACGCTTAGTTGTCAGATGCCTAGTGTGCTAAAATCTAATAAAGTTAATTGTTTCATATAGTTTTGGGTTAGTTAGAATAGGGCTCCCCACCATCGGCTTCGGTGGTGGGGACTTTTTTTATAGGAAACGGGCAAAGGCAAACCTAGTTTATTACCCCTTACCACGCGCTCCATAGCCTTTTCCACCGGCTCTTGGATGAAACTCACGCAGCGTCTGTTGTAAATAGTCCCGGTCGAGGTGGGTGTAGATTTCGGTAGTGGTAATGGATTCATGGCCAAGCATTTGCTGCACAGCGCGTAGATCGGCCCCGCCTTCGATGAGATGCGTAGCAAACGAATGCCGGAACGTATGGGGGCTAATTATTTTTTTGATACCGACCTCCGCTGCCAGTTTTTTAATAGTCGTGAAGACCGAAATGCGCGAAAGTTGTTTACCGCGAAGGTTGAGGAAAATGGTATCTTCGTCGCCCTTTTGCACGTCTAATTTACCGCGAACGTGTTCGACGTAAATACGGGTATAATGCATGGCATCCTCGCCAATCGGCACCAGCCGAACCTTATCGCCTTTGCCCAATACCCGTACAAAACCTTCCGTAAAATAGCAGTTCGTCAGGCGTAGGTTGAGCAATTCGGTTACGCGAAGTCCGGAACTATATAATACTTCAAGCATGGCGCGGTCGCGGGTGCCGCCGGGCGTTGACAGGTCAATGACCGCCAGCATATCTTCAATTTCGGGAAAACTGAGCGTATCGGGAAGTTTCCGGCCTAATTTCGGGGATTCCAGCAACTGAGTTGGGTCATGCTGAATCAAATTTTCGAGTAATAAATACTTAAAAAACGATTTGATGCCCGATAACATTCTGGCTTGACTATGCGCTGATAAGCCCAACTCACCGAGGTATTTCAGGAAATTCATTAATTCTTTTTCCGTCACCTGCATGAGCGTTCGGTCAGGATCGGTCAGTAGAATATATTCGTGCAGTTTTTCGGCATCGTGCAGATAAGCTTCCACTGAATTTTCGGCCAACGACCGTTCCAGTTTAAGATAGTTCTTGAAGGCGTTTATATAACTTTGCCACATACTCGCGTAATGAATAATGCATAATGTAACATGAATTTCTGCCTAAGTAAACTGCATTATCCATTATTAATTATCCATTCCAATGAAACAAATTCTTATTATCAACGGTCCGAACCTGAACCTATTGGGCAAACGCGAACCGACTATTTACGGTAATCGCTCGTTTGTCGATTATTTGAAGACGATCGAAGCCTTATTTCCCGAGGTGCAACTTCGCTATTTTCAGTCGAATCACGAGGGCGAACTGATCGATAAACTTCATGAACTAGGTTTTGATGTAGACGGCATCGTGATTAATGCCGGTGCTTTTACCCATACCTCCATCGCCATTGCCGATGCGCTGTCGGCCATAACGGCCCCGGCAGTTGAGGTGCATATTTCCAATGTACATGCGCGTGAGTCGTTTCGGCACCACAGCTATTTATCAGCTAAATGTAAAGGCATTGTCGTTGGTATGGGGCTGATGGGTTACGAATTAGCGGTGAGGTATCTACTTAATAATGAATAATGTAGAATGGATAATTAGTAATTGAGTGTTCAGTTAGTAAAATTCACAATAAGGGCTCGGGCCAATTTTAAGCATTTATCATTACCCATTTTACATTATTCATAACGTATGATAACCTTTTATCCGGGTCCGTCGAAAGTATATCCGCAGGTGGCCGATTACGCCGTTGAAGCTGTGCGTCAAGGTATTGTAAGCCTGAATCACCGAAGCGCGGGCTTTATGGATATCGTGAAAGAGGCCGTTCGGCTGCTTCACGAAAAACTTGACATTCCGGCCGACTATCATGTTGCGCTGGTTTCATCGGCAACCGAGTGCTGGGAAATTGTGGCCCAGTCGCTCACGGCAGAATGCAGTCTGCATCCATACAATGGTGCTTTCGGTAAAAAATGGGCTGAGTACGCTTATAAAATTAAGCCGCCTACCAACCTAAGCGAGGCCGATGTCTTGTGTATCGTTCAAAACGAAACCTCCAATGGCACGCAAGTTAATATGGAAACGCTGGCCCAGTTTCGGCGGGATTTTTCGGCTCTGATTGCCGTAGATGCTGTTTCCTCAATGGCCGGCATTGCGCTCGATTGGTCGCTGGCAGATGTCTGGTTTGCCTCAGTGCAGAAATGTTTCGGGCTTCCGGCCGGGCTGGCCTTGCTGATTTATTCACCAGCCGCGCTCAAACGGGCAGAGGAAATCGGCGAAAATAGCCACTACAACAGCCTCTTATTTATTCACGAGAATTTCTCAAAATTTCAAACGCCTTATACACCCAATGGCCTGGGTATTTATCTGCTCATGCGGGTTTTGCAGCAGGTGCCGCCAATAAATACCGTTGACGCCAGTACAAAAAAGCGGGCGATTGACTGGTACACATTTGTTGAGCAGGAAATGAAAACGTCGCCGTTTACCTTGCTGAACAATGACTTAACTGTCCGGTCCGACACGGTGATTGCGGTACAAGGTGCTGAAAAAGATGTAAGTAATATTAAAAAGGCGGCTCAGCAATCGGGTATTATGCTTGGCAACGGCTATGGCGACTGGAAAAATACTACGTTTCGAATTGCCAATTTTCCGGCTATCACGGAGGAGGAGATTGGAACTTTAAAGCAATTCCTGCGGTCCTTCTAACGACTGATTTTGTCAGGTCGCCCTAATAAGACCCAGCTTCGTCAGCCTAATAGAAAACGCCATGTTCAGTATCAAAGAAGTTGTTTCTGTTACGCTCATTCTCTTTTCCGTCATCGACGTTGTCGGGTCGTTGCCGGTAATTATAGACCTCCGCAAGAAAGCGGGTAAAATAGAGTCTGGACAGGCGACGTTCGCATCGGGCGTTCTAATGGTATCATTTCTATTTGTAGGGGAGGAGATTCTGAAATTATTTGGCGTCGACGTAGCCTCGTTTGCGGTGGCCGGTGCATTAATTATTTTCCTGATCGGGCTGGAAATGATTTTGGGGCGAACCATTTTTAAATCAGAGGTGAGTACCGGCGGAGCCACGCACATTGTCCCAATTGCTTTTCCGCTTATTGCCGGAGCGGGTACGCTAACGACAATTATTTCTCTTCGGGCAGAATACCAGACGCTCAACATTATTATCGGAATTATTCTCAACCTGATTCTGATTTACGCCGTTTTGAAATCGTCGGGATGGCTGGAAACAAAACTGGGTTCGGGTGGTCTGGAAGTGCTGCGTAAAATCTTCGGGATTATTCTGCTGGCCATTGCCATCAAGCTCTTCAAAACCAACTTGATCGCCGATTTCTAGTGGTGTCGGGTTTGAGAACCCGACACCACACCTACAAGACTACGTTTATATTGGCTGTTTATTTCTTCAAATCAATCAGGGAATTTAAGAGCGGACAGTTTAGCGTTAAGGAAACCTAATCCTGCTGATCTATGTGCTACGAAAACACACCCGCTACTGTTTACTTGAACTTCTGTATGCTATAATCTTTGGATTGTAGCAGGGCGGTGTTGCCCATAGCGGCACTAATCTCTCCAATCCGGGCATTGAGCGTGTAGATACTTCCATTAACAGCTACGTTCGTAGTAGCCTGACTATAACCCACTTCATCCGTTTTTACAATCGACGCGGTTTTCCAATCATCCGTACTCCGCACCTGAGCAACTCGACTGCCGCTACCCGTTACCACGTACAAATCCTGATTGAGTAAGGTCATGCCATCGCCGGGTAAACTGGGTAATTTATCCACTTCTGAAATGGCATTATTATTAGTCAGGTCAATTTTATATAACTTTCCGGCACCGGTTTGAGCGACAATCAGGTAGCCATTGGGATGATAAACAATCCCATTCAGGCCAAACGTTGCACTCGAAAATAAGGGATTGCTGACCAGAACACTAGCCTGCCCAGCCGATGTTACCTTATAAATAACGGGCGCAAAGGAGTCGGTTACGTAAACGGTTCCGTCAGGCTGAACAGCCAGGTCATTAGCCAAATGGCGGGGGCTCGCATACAAATCGTCAAGATCTACCCGACGCTCAAGCTGGAGACTGTTGATGTTAAATACCAGCAGTTCGGCGGTTTTTGTGGCCGTTTGTGGTGTGCTTTTGATGGAAACACCCTGATCGCTGTTGCAGACAAAAATATGTCCATCAGCTACTTTCATTCCCATACTGCTAATCAACTCGGGTGGTGTTATCAAATCGGTATAATTGCCATTGATATCGACGGCACCAATTTTACCCTGCGTAATTGAGGAAACAAGGAACCTGTCTAACTGAGCCGAATAGGCAATTCCCTCGGGGTACTGGCGTGGCGCCACAAAATTAATGCGTTCGGGAAACGAAGCATTTGGACTCAGCCTATGGTCTTCGCAAGCCAACAATCCCATGCCAATAGCTACCAGGGAAATAGTAAGTGTGTAATCTGTTTTCATACCGATTATGTTGAGTGAACACCCGCTGAATAGGACGCTCTCTACTAATCGTCTGTAGGCTGACTTTGTTTGTTGGTTTTTAATGGATTTTTAACAGACTTAACCCCTACTATTAACTTATCATCAAAGGCTATTAGGCCAAAAACATGTAATTTTTACTGAAACTAAAGGATTCTGAAGGTTATATGTGACATATACCTCATTTTTTATGTCTTCCGGGATTAAATTATAAAGTCACAAAAATTCATAGTAAATATGGACATTTACTGTACCAAACGAATTTTAATTATAATATTTCCACAAAACCGGTAAGAAATATGGCTAAAGGGTATATTGACATTTATATTTTATTGTAAAGCCGTACTATATTTGCTGATAGTATCGTACAAAACCCCTATTCAATTCAATTCCACTGTAATCATGGCAAAGTCGAAGTTAGAGTACATTTGGCTCGATGGCTATAAGCCCACGCAAAGCCTGCGTTCCAAAACTAAAATTGAAGCTGATTTTTCGGGTGAACTCGAAGATTGTGCTATGTGGTCTTTCGACGGCTCTTCGACCGGCCAGGCCGAGGGTGGTTCTTCAGACTGTTTGCTAAAACCAGTTTACATTTGTCCTGATCCACAGCGTAAAAGCGCCTTCCTCGTTATGTGCGAAGTGTTGAACGCCGATGGTACTCCTCACGTAACAAATGGTCGTGCCACGATTGAAGACGACGATAACGATTTCTGGTTTGGTTTTGAACAGGAGTACTTCCTGTGGGATATGTCTATCGACAAGCCACTTGGTTTCCCTGAAGAAGGTTTCCCAACTCGTCCACAAGGCCCTTACTATTGCTCCGTTGGCGCCCAAAATGCCTATGGTCGTAACATCGTTGAAGAACACCTCGATGTTTGCCTGGATGCCGGTCTGAACGTAGAAGGTATCAATGCTGAAGTGGCAACGGGCCAGTGGGAATTCCAGATTTTTGCTAAAGGTGCAAAAGACGCTGGCGACCAGATCTGGATCGCCCGTTATCTTCTGGAGCGTATTGGTGAAACCTATGACGTGTCTATCAACTGGCATTGCAAGCCCCTGGGCGACACTGACTGGAATGGCTCGGGTATGCACGCTAACTTCTCGAATACGGCGCTTCGTACATCGGGTAGCAAAGACGTATACGATAAAATTTGCAAGTCGTTTGCGCCACCAGCTATTATCAAAGAACACATCGCGGTATATGGTGCTGACAATGAATTACGCCTGACGGGTAAACACGAAACCCAGTCTATCGATCAATTCTCGTACGGTATCTCCGACCGGGGCGCGTCAATCCGTATCCCTATTGCTACGGTAGAACGCGGCTGGAAAGGCTGGCTCGAAGATCGTCGTCCAAACTCAGCGGCTGATCCGTATAAAGTAGCGGCTGTAATCATCAAAACCGTTAAGTCGGCTGAGGTGCTCGAAGAAGCATAGACTTTTGTCATGCTGATGAAGGAAGCATCTTCGAGCCATCAAACATTTATTTATTGAACGAAGATGCTTCCTTCGTCAGCATGACAAAACAAAAAGCCCGGTTACGCAAGTGACCGGGCTTTTTTTATACTATCCATTGTAATCTGTGCTCAAGGCATGTATGTTTGGTTAAATTTCAATCTAAAACCACCTAAACCTTTATAATGTCTAATTTTCGTTTTAAGGCCCTCGAAATTGCGCAAAGCCGCCATGCTGTGCCGGTAGCCGCGCCTACCGAGCGCGTAGGTGATTTTTTTGGCAGTTATACCTTTAATAGTGAAGTAATGCGGTCGTTGCTTTCGCCCGAAGCGTATCTCAAAGTGACGGAGGCCATCAGCACGAATGGTCAGATCGACCGGGCTATTGCCGATGAAGTGGCGGGCGCTATGAAATCGTGGGCCACCTCGAAAGGCGCCACACACTACACGCACTGGTTTCAGCCATTGACGGGCGAAACGGCCGAAAAACACGACGCTTTTTTTGACATTACGCTGGATGGTAAAGCGGTCGAAAAATTCAAAGGAAGTGCGCTGGTGCAACAGGAACCCGATGCATCGTCGTTTCCAAACGGCGGACTTCGCAATACATTCGAGGCCCGGGGTTATACGGGCTGGGACCCATCGTCGCCCGCGTTTTTGATGGACAATGGGGCGGGTGGGAAAACGCTTTGTATTCCGTCGGTCTTTATTTCCTACACGGGTGAGGCTCTGGATTACAAAACGCCTTTGCTAAAAGCGCTTAATGCCCTCGACAAAGCGGCCACCGCCGTATGTCAGTATTTCGACCGGAACATCACGAAAGTAATACCAACCCTCGGCCCGGAACAGGAGTATTTTGTCGTTGACCGGGCTTTATTCTACGCCCGACCTGATCTGGTTCTGGCCGGACGGACGGTGTTTGGGCACGCACCCGCCCGGGGACAACAATTAGACGATCATTATTTTGGATCAATTCCGCCCCGTGTCAATGCGTTTATGGTAGACTTTGAGTTCGAGTCCATGAAGCTGGGGATGCCCGTTCGGACGCGCCACAACGAAGTAGCACCGGGTCAGTTTGAGGTAGCACCAACGTTTGAAGAAGTCAATCTGGCCGTCGATCACAATGCGCTGCTGATGGATTTGATGGAAAAAATCTCGGAGAAGCATAACCTGAAAGTGCTTTTTCACGAAAAACCCTTCGCGGGCGTAAATGGCAGCGGCAAACACAACAACTGGTCGATGGGGACCAATACAGGCGTTAATCTGCTGGCACCCAGTACGAAACCAAAAGAAAGTTTACGCTTCCTGACTTTTTTGGTAAACGTTGTTAAAGCGGTTCACGATAATGCTGATTTACTCCGCGCTAGTATTGCCTCGGCGGGCAACGAACACCGGCTCGGGGCTAACGAAGCGCCACCGGCAATCGTCTCCATATTTTTGGGCGAGTCGCTAACCCAAGCGCTCAACGACTTGGAAACAAAATCAGAAGTGACTGTCAATAAAGGTGATAACGTATATTATAAACTTGGCCTGAACCGGATTCCGAGCCTGATGCGCGATAACACCGACCGTAATCGCACGTCGCCATTTGCCTTTACAGGAAATAAGTTCGAGTTTCGAGCCGTGGGCAGTGCCGCTAATTCGGCCTCGACAATGACCGTGTTAAACGCGATTGTGGCCGACCAGCTAAACAAATTCAAAACCGATCTCGATGCCCGACTGATCAAAGGTGAAAAGAAAGAACTGGCCATTGTCGATATCCTGAAAGAATACTATGCGAACTCCAAGCGAATTTTATTTGAAGGAAACGGTTACTCCGACGAGTGGGTTGAGGAAGCTGTCAAACGGGGTCTCTCAAATATCAAATCATCGCCCGAGGCCTTGGGGTTTTTTGTGAAACCCGAATCACTGGCGCTATTTGAGCGGACTGGCGTTATGAATCATGCCGAGGTAGAATCTCGCTATGAGATTGAACTCGAAAAGTACATTAAAAATGTGCAGATCGAGTCGCGGGTGATGGGTGATTTAGCCATGAACCATATCGTGTCAACGGCGTTGAAATATCAAAACAAACTGGCCGAAACAGCGCGGAATTTAGTCGAATTGGGCATGGTTGCTGAAGCCGAACCGATCAAGGATATTTTGCGCGAAATTTCGACCCGCGTTATTGTCATCAAAAAAAGTGTGGAGGCTATGGTCGCTTCTCGCAAGAAAGCCAACAATGTGGCCGACACCAGTGAGCGGGCAAAACTCTACGCAACCGAAGTAAAAGATCACTTTGATATTATACGCTACGAAGTGGACAAGCTCGAAGAAGTCGTGGACGACGAAGACTGGCCGTTGGTAAAGTATCGGGAGTTGCTGTTTATCAAGTAATAAGATTTAGACCTACAAAAGGAGTTGTTTAAAATCAAGTCAGAATATAGGGCAGTTTGTCATTCTGAGGAACGAAGAATCTTTGGGAGAGGAGAGATTTGTAGTGGCTCCCGCACCGGCGGACCGGTGAAGGTTCTTCGTTCCTTAGAATGACAAATTCAGTGCCGAAACTAAAGTTTAAACAACCCCTTTCTGTGTCATCTAGTTTACTTTCATAACATTACATTTTCGACGGGATTGAGCTTTTCCGGCATATGTTCATCGCCCAGAAACTCGCGAATTTCGATTTCTATATTGCGGCAAATAGTTGAGATTGGCGTGTCGTTTACCGAATTGTCGAACGGATTTTCGCTGAACTCACCGATCTGCTCCATCGTAAAAAACACCCAACTTATCAGCATCGTAAACGGTATAGTTAGCCATACGCCATAGGTGCCTATTTTATCCATCTCTTTTAAGAGGCCAAAGGGCAATAGGATAATGAATAAAATCACGAACACCCGGCTAAAGATGCTATACTGCCGAAAGAGGGGCGTTGATTTGATTCGTTCGCAACCGCCCTGACTGTTAAAGAGTTCGCCGATTTGCTTCACAAAGTCCGAGTGCTCGTAATCGTCGATGATGCGCTGCTTTTTCAGCCGCCCGAATTCATGAATCTGCTTCTTCAACACATGAATAGCCGTGTTACTTTTCCCGGCCATAGATTCGTAATACTCCATGCGATTCATATCCATGAAAAGCTTCTTCAAGCCTTCATCGAATTTTTCCAGTTCGTTACTTTCCGAGAGATAATCTCTGTGTAAACTTTCTTTGCTGGTGGCCCAGGGAACATTCTTCCGCAATTGAAGCCGTAATATGTTTACCCAGGCAATGTGGCGATACATAAACTCGCGTTGAATGTTCTTGTCGGAAATTGTGGCAATCACCATGGCCGCCAGCGTACGGCTGGTGTTCGTAATGCTGCCCCACAATCGCCGGGCTTCCCATAGTCGGTCGTAAGCCTGATTATTTTTGAAGCCTACATAAAACGCCACCGCTGTACCAATGGTGGCAATGGGTAGAAATGAAATAGCGACGAAATTCCAGCCAACTACTTTGTATAATAAGCAGGCGACTGTGCTGACCAGCATAGTGCGAAATAAGTTTTTGCGGGCGAAGTGCCAGAGAAGTTTTGGTGGAAAGTCTTTGCCTATGTACATAAACGTGTTAAATAGTAGTTACTTTATGTTTCTTACCAGAAGGCGTAATCAGCTTTATAATTAATTGGACGTAACATGTGCCCCAAACGTAACAACAGACTAAATTAAATGGGGCGTATCATGTGGTGTTAATGCCAACCTTGTAATGTGTAGGGCGGGAAACTGAAATAAAGCGCGGGACGAAGAAAACCGAATGATGATCGTCGGGTTGGTGAAGAGCCAACTCAGGATCGTGCTGGATTAGAAAAGCACGGGTCCACACAAAAATACCGACTACATGACGCTGTCAGTTAAAGATATATTTTTCAAAATCAGTGCTTTATCCCACCGGGGTGCGGCCACCGCGAACGGAGCCGAAGCGGCCCGACTGTTGCAAACGTACCTGTCAGACAGGGGAGCAAGCGTTCGTGAGGAGCCCTTTCAAACGCCCAAAACTTACGCCACAATTGTTTATTGGCTAATTGGTGGCCTGTTAACCGGGCTGGCTTTAGTGCCGGTTACGGGCGTGGCCATTGGACTGGTCTGGTATTTTGTCTGGTTGTCCTGGCTGTATTTCAACTGGCGGTACTCGTTCATTGTCAAGTTCCCCGCTCAGCACACAGCACACAATGTTATTGGGCATTGGCCCGCGAGTGGAGCCGTAGAGAACAGACAGAAAGTGATTTTGATGGCGCACTACGACACGGCCCCGATCTCAATGCTCTACGGCAAAAAACAGCAGGCTAATTTTCGCCCATCGCTCATCATCTCGCTGAGTCTGATGTTGCTGGCCGGGGTAGCTGCCCTGGCTGAAGTTGCTGGAGCTGGCCTGCCTTACATTACTTACCTACGTTATGCGCTGATGGCGTATTTTGTTGTCCAGGCGATTGTTGGCACAGCGGGCTACTGGCTAAAAGGTTACGCCAACGGGGCCAGCGATAACGCAACGGGTGTGGCGGCTGCTCTGGCCACCGCCGACCGGCTCCGGCAACTTAATTTGCCGAATCTGGATGTAGAAGTGGTGTTGACCAGTGCCGAAGAAGTTGGGATGATTGGTGCTTATTATTATGTCGAAGCGTACAAACGAAAATGGAATCGGGCTCAAACAATGGCCATTAATTTCGATACGCTTGGCGCTGGTAAATTGACCGTTATAGAACAGACTGGCACCATTGAACCAATCCACTATAAAAACGAGCCAACCCAGATAGCCCGAGAGTTACTAAAAACGGATGTCTTTCAGAGCCGGGCACAGGTTGGACGCTGGCACACCGCCGACTTCGATAGTGTCTGGTTTGTCCGTAATAAAATTCCTGTGCTGGCTTTGTGCGCGCTAGATGCCGATGGTCAAATGCCACGTATTCACCAGCCCGACGATACGCTCGACCATGTGGACCTGGCACCTGTTGAGGCTGCTATTGATCTGGCCGAAGCGGTCATAATCAACTGGATAAAAGCTCGGGAAAAATAAATTTATAGCGCTATAATCAGTCTTGAAAAGCGATTATTGATCTGCCTCATCCTTTTCCTGGCTTTTGCCCACCCGTATTTTGGGATTTGTCTGTGTACCCGTTATGACCATGGGGATACCCAAAATACCCAATGGCGGAAGGCCTAATCTGAACATAAGATTCAACCGGCCATCCAGTCCCACTTTCCCTTCGAGCCGGGGGCGAAAGCCAGCAACGCGCATTTTGGTACGCTCGATTGTGATGGTGTTGCGGGCAATTGTAGACTTGAGCGTAATATCCGATAAGTCGGGGTTGCTGATATCATGACCGGTTTTAGTACTCACCGCACCAAACAGACGGAACCCATTCATTTTAACTTTTCGGACCGACAGCACGCCACCGCCTGTAAGCGATGGATAAATGGGTTGCATAGACGCATCCAGAGTGCCTTTCAACTGATAATCTAACGAAACAAGACCTTCTGCACGGGCCGCTGATGTTGCTAATTCGCGGAATAAAGAAATTTCGCGGTAAGCCCGTTTGATATCGAAATCATTGGCCTTAATGTGATAATCGAACAATGCCTGTTTTGGCGATAAACTTTGATAGGTGGCCTCCATCACAACGGGCGTACCGATCAGGGTGAAACCCGTTTGTTGGAGCTTGATCCGACCACTATCGACCACCATTTGACCCTTGGCGTCTTGAAGCGCCAAGCCATGATAATTAACTTGTTGGGCCGCTACCGTAACGTCGACGGACAAATTATTTGGAACGATTACCACACCCGTAGGCTGTGTTGTTTGGGCTGCTGCCGCCGTCGATTTGCTCGAAAAAGCCATAAATTCATCTACGTTAATGGCTTTGCTGGTCAATGTAAAACTGCCCTGTAAGGTAGCTTTAGGCTGGGTCGCATAATTAATTACGTTGGTCAGGTAGCCGTTCATATCTACCGTAGAGGAACCATAAATAGCCCTAAATTGGTCGAACCAAACTTTATCCTGTACAAAACGGAACAGACCGGTTTTGATCAAAAAAGGTAGGGGAAACAATTCTGACGAAAGCGTTAGCCCTTGGACCTGTAGCGTTCCTTTATTGAAAAGTCGGTCATACCGCCCGGCCACCGCGTCTTGCTGGTTGCCCCTTAGCGATAAATTCGTTTTGATGGTTCCTTTTACGTCGTACCCCGGCTGAGCCACCACGCCATACAGTTTCCCCACGTCGATGATACCCCGTGAGCTAACGGCGTACATCAGGTTATCGAAATTTCGCAGATTGGCCTGTAATTGGAACGGTTGGCCCTCAAACCAGAACGATATAGGCGTAAGGGCTATGGTTAGTGTGCGCAATGATGGCGTACGGCTCAGTATATTGGCCCTGACCTGAATGCGTTCCACTGGGCGCGGATAATATTTGGTTTTAATAGAACCATCTGTGAGCCGTACGGTAGCGTTGGTAACTGGAAACAAACGTTTATCGGGTTTATACTGCCCCTGGGTTCGGGCCTGAATGGCCAGATCGCCAGCTAGCTCCAGACTATCGAGTGGGTAAAATGATTTTATGTCCGCTAAGTGAACGAGGGCTTGCAGGTTCGCATCAACAGATAAATTCTTCGCATTGCTGATTCTGGCAAATCCACTAATCCCATTTTTCAGCGCTTTAGCCTGTAGATTTTCCAGGGCCAGATGAGCATGTTGGTAATTATGATCGGGACAGGCAGCATCGAGCGTAAAGTTTATATCACGAATCGGTTGAGGCAGCGATGCATATTTGAAGTAGCCATTTGCTAGGGAAGAAGTCATCGTAAAACTTGGGATGCTGGTTATGACGCGTTCTATCTTGCGTAAACTGGTGCGTTTCAGGGCCGTCGCATACATACCGTCGGCCTGTAAATGCAGTCGATACCTGCCTTTGACATCAAACGATGGAATGCCAAATGCCTTGTCCCATTTCTCCAAATCAATATCGCTGTTGATAACGGTATGAATGCTTGGCTGGCTGAAACCCTTTATCCGCAAGCGTGACGCAAAGTAATCTTTATCAATCGTAAAATAGAGCGAATCCATGTTCAGATCAAGCTCCTCAGGATTTAGATGAGGAAGTCTAGCCGACAAATCGAGCCACAAATTGCGGACAGGCGAGGGGACATTTTCGTTGGCAATGAAGCCATTACGCAGTTTTGCATTAATCTGTAAATCGGGTTTAGTCTTTGTTGCGGCAATGTATTGGCCCGCTAGTGAGGCCGTAAACGAACCAAAACCATGCATGTCGGTTTTAGCTGACCATCGAAGAAGCTCAGGCGGCAAAGCCGTGATAATGTCGTGCAGATCGGTTTCAACGGATTTAAGGTTGAAATCCATGCTATACCCGTTGCGTAGAAAGACAAATTTGCCATTAAACTGAACCGGCAGTTTGTTGATTTTCAGGTTGTTTTTGGCAAATCCAAGGGCAAGGGAATTCGTATTAATTTGCGTAATCAGATCGGCGTCGATGCGTTTTCCCAACACATACGGTTGATTGTCGTAATAGAGATAGACTGAGTCGATGTGGGTATGCGTGTATAAATCAAAGATTGCTTTACTCAAATCGCCTTTTCCCTCGTAAAATAAGCCCTTTGCCTGGATCAGGATCGGGATTGATAGATCGTTGTAAACGACATTGGTTCGCTCAATCTGAATGTTTTCGATGGTTAATGCCGCACTACTGCTGTCTGTGGTTGCTGAAGAATCGGTCGTAGATGCGTATACGTTATAATTAGCTCGTCCCTGCTTATCTACCTGAACGTTAATTCGCCCATCGGCCAGAAATACTTTATTGATCGTAATACGTTGACCGAATAAGCTGGATAGATCAACGCCTAATCCAATTTCTCGGGCAGCTATCAGCGTATCCCGCTGAAATGGGACCGAACCGTTGAGCGTAACCTCATAAAGTGATAACGTCAGATTGGGAAAATGCGCAAAAAAAGACAGCGTTGCGTGTGAAAAAGCTAATTTTCCTTTTAAATGACTGGCCGTCCAGTCGTTAATTCTTTCGGTAAAAAAAGCGGGGAACAAATAAGGTAAAAGGCTGATTAATAGAATTATAGTGACTAATCCAATGCCCACTCGTTTAAGTGCTGTTGTTACGGATTTGGGGATAAATTTCATTGTTATCGGTGGGGTTAGCTAGTAACAGTACCAGCTAACTAGCAACAAAGATACCATAGGTCTTCAAGAGAGACACTTTTTTGTGTTAGGTAACAAGTTTGACGGTTACCTGACCCAATAGACTTGACGTCAGGGCTTTTTCATTTCGTGTTGTCGGCCATAAATATAACGAAGGGCAAGTCCAAAGCCCCAGCCTGTGCCATCGGCCGTAATCGTAGACTGTTGTTCCGAACTACCATTAACGGTATAAACCAGATTTGATTGGAGTGCGTTGCTCAGTCCCCAGTATTTACGGGCGTAGAAACCTAACTCCAAAGAAGGAGACAGTCGGGCTGCATAGTCGATTCCTAATTCGGCAATACCCGTAACACGGTTAAAAACGGTAGTCGAGTTAGTAAGTCGCAGCGTATCGGTACGATTTCGGCTGTGGTAATTGTAGCCAATCAGATTAAAATCACCCGTTTGCCCGTTACCGTTAGGAATGAGCCAGGCACCTCCCGTAATCCAGAAACCTGTGCCGTTCGCTGCCCTGATGCCAGACCCAAGACGTCGTTTTATCCGCAGTGGAATGCCATAGCCACTATTCTGGTAATTGAAAACAAGCGGGGTTGAGCCGTTGGCAATTGAAATATTCAGGTGAATTGGTGAGCGGGTGTAACCCGTTTCAATAGTCCATGCATTCCGATAGGTGTAGCCTAGCAAGATACCCCAAACGGCTTTTGTTAAGGTAGGATTGCTCACTAATTTATCAAGCGAATTACTTAATACACTACCGTCGCTGCGGAAGCCACCTTCGGCACCCACATACCACGTCTGCACTTCGGTGAGTTGATCAAGCAGGGAGTAGCGGCCCCGTTTGCCATTTTTTGGCCGACGTTGATTGGTGTTTAAATCGGGGTCGGC
>CAXVWN010000208.1:0-2566 GCA_964263725.1 Spirosoma sp. | reverse complement strand
AACTGATCGACTTCATTGAGTTTATCCGGACTTTCAGAGCGCATGTCAATTTCCATCCACGATTCGTAAGGTATCGCATTTACAGACGTGCCTCCGCCCATAACGCTGACACTATAGGTCGTTTTCACGCCCTGCCGGGTAACTTTATCAGCCTCGGTTGTGAAATAATAAATGGCTTTTCCGGCGGCACTGTGCGGGTTAACAATACCAAACGAACCATACGAATGACCACCCGGTCCTTTAAACGTAACGCGGTAGCGGTGTGAACCCAATCCACGGTGAACGATGCTACTGATACCATCGCCATCAACCGCAATGTAAGAATCGACTTTGGGGCCACCTTTTCGGAGTAAGTGCTTCACTCCCCGGAGGTCGCCCAAGCCTTCCTCACCAACGGCGCCGACAAATAATACATCGGCATCGGTTTCGATGGATGCTTTTTCCATACCCTTCAAAACGGCCAGAATAGCGGTTAGTCCACGCGTGTCATCGCCAATGCCGGGCGCATAGAGAGTGTCCCCTTTTTGCTTCACGTTAACATCTGTCCCTTCCGGGAAAACAGTGTCCAGGTGCGATTCGACTACGACAGTTTTCTTACCAGAGCGGCCTTTGCGTTTGGCAATCACATTATTTACTTCGTCGATCCAGACCGAATCGGCACCAGCCTCTTTCATCATAGCCGCGTATTTTTTGGCTCTGACAGCTTCTTTAAACGGCGGAGATGGAATCTCGGTCAGGGTAAGGTGGTCCTGTTTGGTTTGGGGTTCCAGCTCCATGAAAATCTGGAATGCTTTTTTTACCGCTGGCTGATCGGCGAGTGCTTTTACTTCGTCGGCATACCGTTTATCGACGGATGAGGGTTGCGGAGTTTGTTGAGCCTGGAGAGGTTGGGCTGTGAAATAAATGAGTACTAATGCCAGCGCAAATAGGGTGGGTATTCGATTCATAGAAAGCGAGTATGCTATAAAACGTGCTGAAAAAAATATGAAATTATATTATTCTATGTTGACAAGCCTTTATTTGGTGTAAAAGACTATTATTATAGAATAAAATTACGTTAAGGTCAGTAAAGTTATTGTTTATTCTGCTAAATGAAGAAATACATACTTCCTCTTTTACTCATTTGCACAGCACTGATTACATCGGCTACCGGTCAGTCTATCAAGTCCAAAAACCTACCGGAAGCGACTATTAGCAGTCTGCACGAAGCCATGCAATCTGGTAAACTAACCGCCATTCAACTGGTGCAGCTCTACCTGGATCGGATTGAAGCTTACGACAAACAGGGGCCTTACCTGAATGCCATCATTATGGTGAATCCGAAAGCACTGACTGAAGCGCGTCGGCTCGATTCGCTGTACAATGCGACGGGCAAACTGGTGGGACCACTGCACGGTATTCCAATTATTGTAAAGGATAATTACGATACCTACGACATGCCAACGACCAACGGCACGCTGGCGATGAAGAAGTCGATTCCGCCCGACGATGCCTATGTAGTACGAAAAATTCGGGAAGCAGGGGCCATCATTATTGCGAAATCGAATCTGGCCGAGTTTGCCATGTCGGGTCAATTTTCGGTAAGCTCTATTTTGCCGGGTTACTCCCGAAATCCATACGACACCAAACGAACAACGGCTGGGTCGAGTGGGGGAACGGCGGCTGCGGTAACCGCTAATTTTGGTACAATCGGGCTGGGTACCGACACGGGAAGCTCCATTCGCGGGCCAGCTTCCCACCAAAGTCTGGTTGGGTTTCGGCCAACGTTAGGGCTCGTTAGCCGTGATGGGATTGCGCCACTAGCCATGACCAACGATACGGGTGGACCAATCTGCCGAACGGTAGAGGATGCTGTTCGGGTGCTCGACGTGATTGCGGGATACGACAAAGCCGATAGCGTGACCAAGCAAAGTCAGGGAAAAATTCCTCAAACCTACCGGCAGTTTCTGGACAAAAATGGGTTGAAAGGAGCACGAATCGGTGTGTTTCGGCAGATGATCATGCCCAAAAATTCGGATCCGCAAGTGTACGCACTGTTTAATAAAGCGTTGGATGAACTTCGTGCTGCTGGCGCTATCGTCGTTGATTCGGTACGGGTGCCGGAACTGGATACGATTAACAAATCGTTCGATACCATCCCCCAATTAAGGCGCGATTTTAATCTATATCTGGCGAGTCTGGGGCCTAACGCTCCGCATAAAACGCTGGCTTCGATTATAAAATCGAAGCAATTTCATCCATACCTGGAAAAGTCGTTGCTTGATGCTCAGGCTGATACGCTGGCTCCCGAAGCTCATAAAGGCTGGGCCAAAAACCTGGCATTGCGCGAACGGTTACGCCAATTGTTGTTGCGCGCTATGGATTCAACGCAGGTTGATGTGCTGGTTTATCCGTCGTTCAGTTATCCGCCCCGGCTCATTGGCGATTTGAATACACCTTCGGGGACCAATAATAATGCGTTATCGCCACCAACGGGTTTTCCGGCTTTTTCGGTGCCGATGGGGTTTACATACGATCATTTACCGGCCGGATTGCAGTTTTTCGGTCGCCCATATAGCGAACCGAC
>CAXVWN010000207.1:0-6378 GCA_964263725.1 Spirosoma sp. | reverse complement strand
CACTAAGCTAAGGCCCAATCCGGCACCTAGATAAGCACCTTTATTCGTGTTGGTGTCTTAGCCCCCTATTAACTGGACAGATTTTCTGAAAAGGTTGTGGTATAAACTGCCTGTGCTTCTTCCCATTTTTGCTGAGGTGTTATAAAACCAATCGAACGGTGAAGCCGATGATGGTTGTAATGGGAAAAATAACGCCCTAACATTTCTTTGGCCTCATAATAACTCTCGAATACGTTACGCTCAATGACGTCGTGCTCCAAAATGCTGTGAAAAGCTTCGATGTACGAGTTCTCTTCAGGGGTGGCCACATGCGTGAAACGCTCCGGCGTCCCGGTCCTGCTTAATCTCTGAGCTTTTCAAAAAGTTACGTACAGAGTGGGCTATAAATTGACTGCCATTGTCATTGCGCAAAATGACCCCTTTCAGTTCATGATCCCGGTTTATTCGTCGAAAAAGATTGATTAAATCGATTTGACGAATACTGCCGCTGCGGCGGACCGTCTTGAAACAGCCAGTCCAGAATTTTACGACTATACACATCAATAACACTTAACAGATAGTAATTCCGCCGTTCGCCTTCTACCCAGACGTATTTAATGCCCCAGCACAGGTATTCCAAAGGCTTGCTAGTTTCAATTCGCCTGAATTTAACGAACTCCCGCTTGCCCGTCGGCCGGATTACTTTGCCTAGAAGTAAATTATGTTCCTTCATTAACCGATACACTTTCTTCTTGTTGATCAAATACTCTTTTTTCAACCGCTTCGGCGGTCCGATCATACGTGATGTATTCGTAGCCAAGGGCATTGAATTCAACGTCCAGCAACTGCCGAATACTACTCACTACCAGTTGATTGTCCACCCACGATCCATCCAGTTTCATAGTCGCTTGGCTGGGCCGTGCCCCAGGCCTACCTGGTTGAGGTTGGTAGTAAGACACGCTCCGTGGTAGGTCGAGCCACTGGCATAACAGGGTATGACTTACCTGATTTTTGATCGGATCGCCGAAGCGACTGTCCCATGAGTATTAGCTTCTCCTGGGTTGAATAGGCGTTTTTTTTAGCAGTTCGCTCTTGATTTCAATTTCCAATGCTTGTTTGGCCACAATCCGCTTCAGACGTTCATTCTCCTCCGCTCCGGCGGCCCGGTTCAAGGGCTCGCAGTTGGGGATCGACGCGTGCATAAGAATCTTTCAGACCTTCTTTGCCTTTGCTTAAATATTTTAATCGCCACTTGCGCAGTAGTGAAGGGGATAAATTGTACTTACGACAAGTCTCGGCATGGCCGTCACGGATTGCTTCCTGGACTATAGAATAACGATCTTCGGGGCGGACGCCGCGCGGGTAAAACTCCGCCTTATCTTGCTCATGGTATCTGAATGTAAAAGGACTAATCGCAGTGGCGCACCACCTGTTTTTGCAATTTTGTCCAGTCATTCAGGGGGTTAAGACATCATCTAGCGTTTTACAAGCGTTGGTTATGAGGTTTCAGCCTTAACAGGTCACAATTAATAAAGATCTCTAGGCCAGAACGACCAAGGCCAAATCAATAAAAAAGCAAATACAAGTCACGATCCATATTGTTAAATGTAGCCCCTATTTGAAGCGTACGATAATATGACGGTTGCGTTATTAATGATACTTAAAAAGGCTATGGATGCGCGATGAGTCCGTATAGATCCATAAGTTATTTAACAACCAATTGTTTCTGTGGCACTTTTGAGGTGGTCGTTGCGTTGGCTCTAGTCAATTACCATCAGTTTATCCATGCCAACTTCAGGGACACATTTGCATCTACCTGAGCCAGTGCAAAGCTTTTCGAGCGCCTGGCGAAAGTAGGGTCGATGGGTAACTAGAAGCCGGTTAGCAACCCTAAAACAAACTTCTTCTGGAAAGCAGATCTCCTATACTAAATTCGGACACTGACATACAGTCAAAAATGGCTTACTAAACGAGTTAAGAACAGGGCGGCCTGAGCAGGCTCACCCGTCTGGACTAAAATGGCTTCTCAATCAATCTTTAACACAAGGATATATAGTTCACAAACGTCCAATTTAAGAAGAGATTTAGACCAACAGGCTTAATTTAACAACAGTCGATACTGAAAAATTGTCAAGAATTTAAGTGCTACGAATGATCTATTATTGAGAATGGTTTACTAGCAGTTATAAGTTGTCAATATTAGGTGATAAAGTACAATCTATAATAAAGTAAGATACCCTAACATAGATTGTTAATGGGCTTACGATTTATTTTCTTAATTTGTAAGTAGTTGTCTTTATCAGCATGGAGTACAAGCTTGCCTTCATGATTCTTCTACTAGCCTCTTTAGGGGTTGGTCTATTAGCCCGGAATTTTATCAGGTCAGCCAACGCATCTATTGAGGCCAAATCCCAAGAAGACTGAGTGGCGGGCCTGACTAATCAGATTGCCCAACAGGCCAGACAAATCGCTGAACAGCAGGAACGGCTTAATCAACAAGAAGAAACGATTGCCCGTCAGGAACGGATTATTGCTTCGCTAAAGAAGTAGTTATAAAAGGTTTGACGGAGCGCCTTATACAGGATATCTATGTAAGTAGTACAAGGATACTACGTGGCCGACTACTAGGGAATTTACCTCAAAATGCACTTCTTGCAGTCAATTATGATAGTCATTGGCTGCTCACACCGTCCTGAATCCGCTTCACTGACAGGAAGTCCATCCGGACGAAGTGTATTAATCTTTTTCTATAATTCTATTTCTTGGGCGCACGCCTTCCAGACTAGTTTCGCTTTAATCTAATTTTGAGACTACTACCCTGGCACTTGTCAGTGTGATGATGGACTTACCTGGGGCCATGCTGAGGCTGGTTGTGTAAACTTTTTTGGGCTAATGAAGGCTTCCAGTCAGCTAATACATAACCGAACATTTATGAAGGGGTACATCAATCTGTTTGACTTTACGCAAAAAGTAAATTATAAAACGGAGATTCTCGCTGGTCTTACCGTCGCTATGACCATGATGCCAGAATCCCTATCCTTTGCTATTCTGGCCGGCTTTCCTCCCTTAGTTGGTCTCTATGCCGCCTTTATTATGGGGATAGTTACCTCAATTTTCGGAGGTAGGCCAGCCCTCATTTCAGGAGGAGCCGGCGCAACGGTTATCGTCTTAATTGCCTTAATGAAATCGCATGGCCTTGACTACGTGTTTGCGGCCGTCGCCCTGGCAGGCTGTATCCAGATTCTGGTTGGGATCTTTAAGTTTGGCAAATTCATTCGACTGGTTCCTCAACCCGTTATGTACGGTTTTGTCAACGGACTGGCCGTTATCATCTTTATGGCCCAACTGGATCAGTTTAAAACTGTTGTCAACGGTGAATCAACCTGGCTTAGCGGTACGCCACTGCTAATCATGGGAAGTTTAGTTTTACTGACTATTGCCATTATTATCGGTTTACCCAAAATTACTAAAGTAGTTCCTGCTTCGCTGGTAGCCATTCTGGTTGTCTTTCTACTGGTAGTGGGCTTTCATATTGACACCAAAACGGTACGGGACATTGCTTCGGTAAGCGGTGGTTTCCCACCCTTTCATATCCCACAGATTCCTTTTACTCTTACTACTTTACAGCTTATCTTTCCTTACGCCTTGATTATGGCCAGCGTGGGTCTGACCGAAGGCTTGTTAACGCTGAACCTGGTCGATGAATTGACGACAACCCGCGGAAATAGTAATCGGGAGTGTATTGCCCAGGGCTGTGCGAACCTCTTAAATGGGTTCCTTACGGGTATGGGTGGCTGTCCCATGATTGCCCAGACGCTGGTGAACCTGTCAGCTGGCGCTCGAGCCCGGTTATCCGGGATTATTGCCTCGTTGACGATTTTACTGATTATTCTAGTGGGGGCACCCGTTATTGAACGGGTGCCGATGGCAGCCTTGACGGGGGTGATGATTATGGTGGCCATTGGCACTTTTGAGTGGGTAAGTTTCCGCATTATTACTAAAATGCCCAAGCATGATGTCTTTGTCGGCATGCTGGTGGCTGGGATCACGATCTACCTGCATAATCTGGCGCTGGCGGTTTTGATTGGGGTGATCATTTCTGCCCTGGTTTTCGCCTGGGAAAGTGCCAAGCGTATTCGGGTCCATGCCTCCCTTGATAAACAAGGGGTAAAACACTACAAGATTTATGGTCCGCTTTTCTTTGGTTCGGTAACTGTATTCAATGAATCGTTTGAAGCCCTAACTGATCCAAATGACGTTATTATCGATTTTTCGGAAAGCCGGGTGGCCGACATGTCGGGCATAGACGCCCTCAATAAGCTCACCGAAAGATATTTCAAAGAAGGCAAGCGAATCCATTTAAAATATCTAAGTCCAGAGTGCCGAGAATTGCTGACGAAGGCGACTGACGTGATTGAGGTCAATATTCTCGACGACCCTACTTATCCGGTGGCTATTTAGCCAAGCTCAGCTAATTCTGAATGTACATTAATTTGAGTATTCCCTAATAAGTGAGAATGAATAGGCTGACGCACTTGTTTTATGATTACAAACCACGTACAGACCGATACGTGTCTAGTTTTTCGTGTAGCTTGACGCGACGATACGAGCATAAGCCATGTGTTTTCGGGCATCACTTTCGAATAACCGGGAACTGAGAAATACGTAAACTGGTACAGCCGTAGGGGATCAATATAACCTCTTCCGCTTCTTTAGCGGTTTCCAGCTGATACGTAATGCTATACGGAATCGGGCCGGTCATTTCATTGTAAATACCCCAGGATGGAATGCGTTTAGCCTTCGTCTTAATGAGTAGTGGTGCCTGTTCGGGAGTCCAGGGGAAATCAGAAACCGGACCTTTCTTTTCAACTTTATACTGGTCCTCAAGCTTGTTGTCCGGCACCTGAATCAGGGCATAATTCCAGGGAGTTGTTGGAAATACTTCATTGTAGGCTGCGCCGTAATTAATCGGGTCTTTCTCGTTTTTGACTTGTTTAACCTCCTCGCCGATTTTCAAGGCATACGTAATAGGCCCCCGCTCGACCGACATGGAGTTCTCGTACCAGTTGTTTTTAAAAATATGCATCGGCAATTCCAGTTCCACGACATCGCCCGATTTCCATGCCCGCGCAATCTTCACTAATTCATTACCGGGCGCTTCCTTCCAGAGCTTACCGTTGATTTTTACGGAGCCTTTCTTACACCACTGTGGTATACGAAGGTGAAAGGGGAACGTAACTGATTTTGCACTCTGATCGACGTTAACGGTAAATTTGATGGTCTCTTCAAACGGATATCCCGTTTCTTCCTTAATCGAAACCGCCGTGCCATTACCAACCGTTGTTTTCACTTCATTCGGCGAATAGACCAGGGCAGCGAGTCCATTATCAGACTGCCCCGGCGTACCGGTAGCATACCACAGATTCTGCACAAATTTTGGCCAGCCCTGGTGCATGTTCGACGTGCAGCACGGATAACCGGATAGTAATCCAAAACAAAGGTCCGTACCGCCGTGGTTGTCGCCAAAGTTGCGCGGGTAGCGGGTCGCCATTACCTGATTAGCCTGCTGAAAATACTGCCGGGTCATAAAATCATCAGAAACCTGAGCGGGTAAGGCATTGAAGGCCACTTTCTCCAGATGGTCAGCATACGCTACGTCGCCGGTAATTCCCAGCATACTTTCCAGCGAGAACATCATTTCGACCGCCGAGCATAATTCAGAACCCTGGGTTGGGTTGTTGCCGTGCAGGGCTTCGTCGCCCCCGTACAAACCGTGCGCCATGCCGTTGTATTTTCGGATATCGGCAAAGCCTTTCTTCGTCGCATCCAGGTATTTCTTGTCAGGATGATGCTGATAATAAATAATGGGTGCTTTGATACCCTGGGCCAGATTTACGCAATGAATACTGCCGGGTTTAGCCAAAAAATCCGTATTCAGAAATGCGTCCGTATAATCAAATGTCTGTTTATGAACCAGATCGCCTAAGTCCAGCAAGAACTTATCGCCCGTAATGTTATACAGCCAGTAAACAACCATCAGGTTATCACCACCCCGGTAGCGTGCCCAGTAAGTCCAGTGATCCAGGGGTTTCTTGGGAAGCTCGATCAACTGATACTTAAAATAGTTCGTCATCAGCTTGACCACGCGCTTATCCCCCGTGGCCGAATAATATTGCTTGAGAATCTTCAGCATAACCATTTTGGGCCACCAGTCGCGACTGTTATCACGCTGGATACCGGGCTCTAGCCCGTAGTCTTTGGCTGGTCCGAAGTAGCCATCCGGTTGCTGACTGTTCAGGGCCCACTCCACCCAGGGTTTTGTCTTGGCGATAAGTGCCTGATCGTCCAGAATATAAGCGAGTGGCAAAAGACCGTCTATCCAGTACGGCCCCCGTTCCC
>CAXVWN010000206.1:0-9293 GCA_964263725.1 Spirosoma sp. | reverse complement strand
CTCCCTGTTTATAAGCCTTTCTGATGAGATAGCGTTGTGGTGGAATCAGGAAGTAATCCGTTGGTTTACAGTGCTGTCGAATTAAGTTCGTATAAGTATAAGCCGCCCCGTAGCCCGCCCGCTTCCTGGTTTCGATGCCCGTTCGTTTACCTAAATTCTGTCGTTGTTGGTAAAAACTATGGATGGTTGTATCTAACCAGCTTTTATTTTCTGGTAACCAAAGAAATAGTAATAGAAATAAACAGCTCACCGTCAGGTAGATAAACTGCATTGTCCAAAATCGCCGGGTGCCCGTTGAAAAAAGCAGTTTGAGAAGAGAAGCAGATCGAGATTTATGCATGTTTACCGTTGCCTGTGCTGTTGTCGATTGACACCTGCACCGCTTTGCCGGGCGAAGATAAAGATCAAAAGTCTATCCAATTAGCTGCATGACTGCTTTAATGAGCGGGTTTGAAACAAAACAAACGTTATGTTTGTGTGTATATAACGACTACGCATGTCAACACGAATAAACTACGAGTTATGAATCGACGTAAATTACGCGCCAGCGTAACCACATGGACATTTACATTTTTGATAGCCCTATTTTGCTTACTAACCGGTAGGGGACAGGCGCAGACGGTGCTGACTATTTCCGGCGAAGTGACTAAGCCACTAACCCTACAAGCCGCCGATTTGAAAGCGATGCCCCACATTGAGGTAACCGCTAAAGACCGTGACGGTAAAGAACACACCTATTCAGGCATACCGCTGTCGGAGTTACTCAAACAGGCAGGTGCTACGTTGGGCGGTGAACTTCGGGGAGAAAACTTAACTAAATACGTGGTGGTGAAAGCAATAGACGGCTACGAAATAGTATTTGCACTCCCCGAAATCGACCCCGATTTTGCAACTCGAACGGTCATTTTGGCCGATGCGGTTGATGGCGCTCCTTTAGCACAGGGTGTCGGACCGTATCGGGTAGTAGTTCCCGGCGAAAAGAAACCGGCCCGCTGGATTCGGGAGGTGAAATCAATCGAGGTACGATTCGCTAAATAAAGATCCCATGCGAGCTGGCATTTTCGGTCTTATCGGAGCAGTTGTTATCGCTGGAGCGTCGGCCTGGACGGTTACCGACGATCTCGTGCCGACTGGCCCGTTTACACTACATTATCCAGCTGCTTTTGGTGGGCGGTTTACGATACCAGCCGATAATCAAACCACACAAGAGGGTGTTTACCTCGGGCGAATGTTGTTTTACGAACCCCGCTTGTCATCTACTCAAACGATTTCCTGCGCCAGTTGCCACCAGCAAGAGCGGGCGTTTACCGATGGGCGTGCGTTAAGTATAGGCGTTAGCGGAAAACCAACGCAACGAAACTCAATGTCGCTGGTCAACTTGCTTTGGGTGAGGCAGTTCTTTTGGGATGGCCGGTCGAATAGTCTGGAAGAACAAGCCCTGATACCATTGGCGCATCCCGACGAAATGGGCCTGAAAATGAACGAAGCAGCTCGGATTTTACAGCAAACAGTAGCTTATCCAGCCCTTTTTAAACGCGTCTTTGGCTCCGACACCATCACCGATGCCCGTATTGGTAAGGCCATTGCGCAGTTTGAACGAACGTTGATTTCAGCCGATTCGCGGTATGACCAGTATCTGCAAAGGCGCTATACATTGACCGAGCCCGAACAGCGAGGTTTGCATTTGTTTAACTCTGCGCCATCGTTAGAACGCAACATTCGGGGTGGCAACTGCGCCCATTGTCATGGCGGGCCGAAACTTTATCAGGAGTTGTTTCACAACAACGGTCTTGATCAGAAAGCTACCGATTCAGGTCGTCGGGCGATTACGGGATTAGACCTCGACCACGGGCGGTTTCGGGTGCCGACACTTAGAAATAGTGCACTAACGGCTCCATACATGCACGACGGACGATTCGCTACCTTAGAAAACGTGCTGGATCATTACAGTGATCATATTCAGTCTAGCCCAACATTGAGTCGGGAGCTGCCGGGCCAAACGAACGGTTTTCATCTGACTTCGAGCGAAAAATCTGATCTGGTTGCTTTCCTGCGTTTACTTACGGATAGCACATTTATTCATAATCCGCAATTTTCCAATCCTCATTTGAAGGGCCTGACAACTAAGAAATGAATGTGTTTAGGATTTACGGACCAGATGGAAAAGCGGTTGGTTTTGTCATTCCGACGCAGGAGGAATCTTCGGTAGCGTATAATTTTGGTATCTACCGAAGGTTCCTACTGCGTTGGAATGACAGAGAACTCCCCAAAAGCAAAAAAACAAACAGATTCAATAGTAGAGAAATTTGAATGTATTATGTACGCTTATGAAAAAACTAATTCTTTGTCTGCTTTTTTGTCTCTTGACGTTTCTGTCTCAGGCTCAGCCGCTTCGGGTGGCGGTGGCGGCCAATGCACAATTTGTGATGGAGCAATTGAAGACCGCTTTTCAGAAAAAAACGGGCCTTGAGTTAGAGGCTATTGTGAGTTCTTCCGGTAAGCTTACCACGCAAATTCAGCAAGGCGCTCCCTATGATGTGTTTCTATCGGCGGATGTTGATTACCCGCAAACGCTGCACAAACAGGGACTGACGCTGAATGCGCCCATTGTTTACGCTTATGGGTCGCTTGTGCTCTGGACACTGAGCGACTTGCCATTATCTGCTGATTTAAAGGTATTGTCAGACCCGGCTGTTCGTCACGTGGCCATCGCGAATCCGGCCACGGCTCCATATGGCGAAGCGGCCATTTCTTTCCTGAAATTCAAAAAATTACTGGAACAGGTGCAACCCAAAATCGTATACGGCGAAAGCATTGCGCAGGTGAATCAATACATCTTGTCTGGCGCGGCCGAGGTAGGTTTTACGGCAAAATCGGTGGTGCTGGACCCCGGTCTCATCAAGCGCGGGCACTGGGTCGATTTGCCAACATCGGGCTATTCGCCCATTGCGCAGGGCGTGGTTATTTTGAAACGAACCAGTCTCCTTAAAGAAGCCAGACAGTTTGTTGAGTTTTTGCATAGCCCAACTGCCCGACGTATTTTACAGAAATTTGGCTACCGGGCACCGGCTTCCTGATTTATACCAATTGTCTCATGCCCATCGACTGGGAACCCATCTGGCTAACCCTACGCTTAGCCACTGTCACAACTTTTCTGTTGCTCCTGATTGGCGTACCGCTGGCCGGTTGGCTGGCGCTGAGCCGGTTTCGACTCAAGCCAGTGGTTGAAGCCCTAATTAGTTTACCGTTGGTTTTGCCGCCGTCGGTAGTTGGCTTTTATTTGCTGCTGGCGTTCAGCCCAACCAGTAATTTTGGCGCCTGGTTATTGCGGACGGTTAACCTGCAACTGGTCTTTTCGTTTGAAGGTTTAGTAGTCGCTTCATTGCTGTATAGTCTGCCGTTTATGGTGCATCCGATTCAGGCGGGTTTAGAAAATCTGCCCGTTTCCTGGCGGGAAGCTTCGTATACACTAGGTCAATCGCCAGTTAAAACGTTGTGGCGGGTTTTGCTGCCAAATGCCAAACCGGCTCTACTCACGGGAATTGTGCTGACCTTTGCCCATACCATTGGCGAATTTGGCTTAGTCTTAATGATTGGTGGTAATTTGCCCGGACAGACCCGAGTCGCTTCCATTGCGATTTACGACGAGGTCGAATTACTACATTTCGAAACCGCTCACGCCTACGCGGCCCTTTTGCTGGGCCTGTCATTTGCTATTTTATTACTGGTTTACGCCATCAATAAACGAGTAACGGTATGATTCACGTAGATGTCGTCATGCCACGGCTGTTTGCCGAAGGAGCCAGTGATCTTCGGATACAGGTAGAGATAACAACGGGAAGTCTGACCGCTTTGGTTGGGCCTTCGGGTTCGGGTAAAACGACTTTACTGCGGTTGTTGGCTGGTCTCGAAACCCCTCATTCAGGGCGCATTGTGGTCGATGAGAACGTGTGGTTGGATAAAGTTCAGTCGATAAACCTATCGCCCCAGCAACGGTCTATCGGCTTTGTTTTTCAGGATACGGCTCTGTTCCCAAATATGACTATCCGGGAGAATATACAATATGCTGCCCCGAATGGCCAACGAGCCTTTGTCGATGAACTAATTGAGGCTACAGGATTGGCCCCATTCGTCAATCAAAAACCAATCCGATTGTCGGGTGGGCAGCGGCAACGGGTAGCCCTGGCGCGCGCTCTGGTTCGCCGACCACAGTTACTATTGCTGGATGAACCGTTTGCCGCGCTTGATGCGCCAGCCAGTCAGACAATCAGAGAAGTTCTCTTGAAACTGCATCAAACCTGGGGAACCACGACGCTGCTGGTTAGTCATCATGAAGATGACGTGAAGGCGCTGGCTGACCGGGTTATTGGTCTGGTACAGGGGCGTATTCAAACGGATGTGGTTATGGCTGATCAATCACCCGATATGGACTTGATGGAGCGTATTACACACATTGAGTATGATGAAACCCGACATTATTGGATCATCGAAACGGCTACGACTCAATTGCAATCGTCCAATCCGGCCTGGCGTCAATTACGAGTAGGCGACTTGCTGAAAACGGCCCGGTTGTCAACGTTAGATTGATAGTTAACTGATTGATATGCAGGATTTTGATAATGAAAACGCTTGAACCATTCGCTAGTTCAGGATGTTATCTTCATATCACCCTCAGCGTTTTTTCATGCCCGATTTCAATCCGTCTCTTATCCTTTACACGGCCGATTCACTCAACGAACGGGGCGAAGCGGTACTGGCTCAATTTCCTGATGCCGAATCCCTGGAAGTGAAGCAGCATAATCGCCTGCCGGAGTTGGGTATGAATCATTTTAAGATCAAATCTGATGTGCTGGTATTGGGTAAACTGAAAACCCAGGACATCAAGTGGAGCGGTCGGAGTGCCGATTATATAGCCCCGAGCCTGGCAAATGGTTGTTTTGGCGGTTGTGCCTATTGTTACGTCGATCGGCATAAGAACGTGAATCCCATTACACTGTTCACAAATGTGGAGGAGAACATGGCGACTGTCGATAAGCACGTTCAATCGCTGGGCTGGCCTAAGCCAATCAACCAAACCGATGCAGACTACTGGACGTACGATATTGGTTGCAATTCCGATATTTCTATAGATTATAACCTGACAGATGGTATTCGGCAGGTATTCGAATTTTATCGGGATCACCCACGAGCCAAGGCTACGTTTGCGACCAAGTTTGTGAATCGGGATATGCTCGCTTTTGATCCTCAACGAAAAGTACGCATACGCTTCAGCCTGATGCCCAGCCATGTTAGTAAATTGGTGGATGTTCGGACCGACAGCATCGAAAAACGCATCGCAGCGATTAACGACTTCTACGACGCAGGCTATGAGGTTCATGTTAATTTCTCGCCCGTTATTGTGTATAGCGGTCCCGATGGTGATCGGAAAGCGTGGCGAAATGATTACCGTGACTTATTCCGCCAACTCGACGCGGCTGTTCGGCCTGATGTTCGGGCGCAACTTAAGAGTGAGGTTATTTTTCTGACGCACAACCAGTGGCAGCATCAGGCAAACCTAGCCATTAACCCAAAGGCAGAGGAGTTGCTGTGGATGCCCGAATTACAGGAAAGCAAGGTTAGCCAGTTTGGCGGTTGGAATATTCGGTACGCCCATCAGCTAAAATCTAAAATGGTCGAAGTATTTCAGCAAATGGTGCAGGAAGAAATCCCCTGGTGTCAGATTCGGTATATTTTCTAACTGATAAGGCCCGATAGTATCGGGCCTTATCAGTTATTTAACTAATGCTATTCTCGGTATTCTTACTTTGCCCAACTTCATCGAAGTGGGCTTTCTTTGTTTTAACTCTAGTTGCTATGGCCGCCCTTGCTACCACCGGTTGAACCACCAGCACTGCTCGATCCTTTTGACTTTTTACTGCTTTTGTGGGATGTCGAACTACGGGAGCCAGTGCTGCCATGATCGGTACCATTGCCGTCAGAACCAACTTTCTGATCTTTATACTCTTCTTCGACTTTTTCTAAGGTTTTGTCTGCCACGACGTTGAGTTATTTTAAGGGTTGCTACTTGGGTAATCACCTAATTAACTAGATTTAGTAGACTGGTGTTTGCTCAATCGTCAATTAAACTTCCTCCAGCGGTCCAATATGTATAGGCGTAAGCTGCTCCATTTCGCCGGGCTCAAACAACCGCGACCGAATCAGGAAGCGCACACCCATCGGAATTTCCAGTGAGAAACTGGCCCCGCGTCCGCGCGTTACGTCTATCGTCAGATGGGTGTATTGCCAGTATTCAAATTGATCGCCCGACATCCAGAAGTCGCACCCATCAATTTTTCCCAACAGCACATCTGATGAACCAATGATGAACTCACCGGCTTCATAACACATCGGCGAAGATCCGTCACAGCAACCCCCACTTTGATGAAACATTAGCGGGCCGTGTTCAGCGCGGATTTTATTTAAAACATCGGCTGCGGCCGGAGTGATGTCTACACGGGAAACGGTTTGAGTTGTCATAGCAGCAAGGGTAGACGAAATTTTATAATACCCGACACACTTGGGTAATTGGTTGGACACCAGTGAAGTTAGGGATGTCTCCCAGTAGTTCGGCACCGTGCGTTGTCATGCCTCGGTCAAGTTCGTCAACGGTATCAAAGGCCAAACCGGTAATCATGGCATAGAGCGGTTGTGCGTCCTCAGCACCGGCCAACCCTTCCTGCATATCGACACCGACTAACCCATAGGGCGTCAATCGTTCTTTCACCAGTGGAATGTGTTTGTCGAGATAGTACGTCAGGTCAAATTGGCTACTATCGGTTTTCGGGTAAAGAACTGTAAGTCGGATCATTGTGCGTGTATTTGTAAGTGACTAAGCGCTCCCATTGCGGCAATTACCGAAATGGGAGCGCTCAGTCAAAATTAATCAAAAGAAGCCCAGTTTATTCTTGCTGTACGAGATCAGGAGATTTTTGACCTGACGATAGTGATTTAACATCATCAGGTGATTTTCTCGCCCAAAGCCAGATTTCTTGTAGCCGCCAAACGGTGCATGAGCCGGGTAATCGTGGTAGCAGTTTACCCACACCCGACCCGCCTGAATCTGGCGTGGAATATTGTACAGTTCATGCGCATCCCGCGACCAGAAACCCGCACCCAGCCCGTAAAGTGTATCGTTGGCAATGGCAACGGCCTCGTCGGCGTCTTTAAACGTCGTTACCGATAAGACAGGCCCGAAGATTTCTTCCTGAAAGATTCGCATCTTGTTGTGGCCCTTAAAGATCGTTGGCTGAATATAAAATCCGCCTTCGACACTGTTGGCCGGGCCACCACCGGTCAAAACTTCGGCACCTTCTTTTTTGCCAATGTCGATGTACGACAGGATTTTTTCGTACTGGTCGTTGCTGGCCTGTGCGCCCATCATCGTTTCGGGGTCAAGCGGGTGGCCGAGTTTAATCGCTTTGGTACGCTCAATAACCCGCTCAATGAACTTGTCGTAAATAGCCTCGTGAACCAGCAAACGGGAGGGACAAGTGCAGATTTCCCCTTGATTCAGCGCAAACATTACGGCACCTTCTATGCACTTATCGAAGAACTCATCGTCGTGGTCAGCAATGGATTTCATGAAAATGTTCGGTGATTTACCGCCCAGTTCCATCGTTACGGGTATGAGGTTTTCCGATGCATACTGCATAATGAGCCGTCCCGTGGTGGTTTCGCCCGTAAAGGCTACCTTATTGATGCCTTTGTGTTGAGCTAATGGCTTACCCGCTTCCGGCCCAAATCCCTGTATAATATTGACCACGCCCGGCGGTACGATGCCCTCCAGCAACTCGAACAGGATGGCAAGTGACGTTGGCGTTTGCTCGGCGGGTTTAATAACCACACAGCAACCAGCGGCTAAAGCCGGAGCCAGTTTCCACGTGGCCATCAGCAACGGGAAGTTCCAGGGGATAATTTGACCAACGACACCGATCGGTTCCTTAATAATCAGCGATAATGTATCAGCGTTGAGTTCAGTGGCCGACCCTTCTTCGGCGCGAATTACGCCCGCAAAATAGCGAAAGTGATCAACGACGAGGGGCAAATCAGCAGCCATCGTTTCGCGTAGCGCTTTACCATTTTCGACTGTTTCGACACGGGCCAAAAACTCCAGATTCTGTTCAATGACATCGGCAATTTGAAGCAGCACTTTGCTACGTTCCGCAGCTGATGTTTTTCCCCAGCTCAGAAATGCTTTTTGGGCTGCCTCAACGGCTAGATCGACATCGGCCGCTTTCGAGCGGGGCATTTTGGCAATTAGACTGCCATCTACCGGTGATTCGTTATCGAAATATTCCCCTCCGACGGGCGGCACCCATTTCCCGCCAATGTAATTTTCGTACTGCGTTTTAAACATTGGCCGGGGCGCAATCTTGCTCGGTGCTTCTGCAGTTTGCATATGTGAAAAAGATTTATGTGATTTAATTAACTTCTTCACAAATTTTGATGAAATTGTCCAAGTATTATTTCGTTATCCTCTCAAATACTTGCGAAATCCTACCATCCTCTGGCCGTATGAAAAAAATAGGGAAAGTGGCTGCCAACGAAGCGGTTAGTGCATGGGGTGCCCGCCTGGATACGCTGGTAGAGAATAAACTGACACTCAGCCACGATGAGGCCGAATTGCATCTATATGAGACATTTCAGCAAGCCAATTTAATTCAGTTGCGGTTCAATGCGCCCGTGATGACCAGTATGCTGAGTGGCCGGAAAGTGATGCATCTTCGGGAAATGGAACCGTTTAATTACCAGCCGGGGGAATCCTTATTGCTGCCTTCAGATCGGTTGATGCAGATTGACTTTCCTGATGCGACCACAAACGATCCGACTCGCTGCCTTGCCTTAACTATATCGGACGAATTTATTCGCGAAACAATTGCTGAACTCAATGAGCAAGTTCCCCGTGTAGAAACTATGGATGAATGGCAGTTGAATACCGAGAATTATTTGTTGCAAAACGACCCGGAAATCAGTTCGCTAACCGATAAACTCATTCGGTTATTCCGGGAAAACAACCCATTTAAGTCGTTTTTTATTAAAAATACACTCCGTGAACTGATTGTTCGGCTTTCGCAAACGCAGGTACGGAACGGACTTTTGCACCAAACGAGTCAGCATATTAACACGAATCGGTTGGCGTATGTCGTGACGTATATTCGTGAAAATCTGACACGCGGGCTATCCGTTGAGGAGCTTTGTGATAAGGCTTGTTTGTCGAAATCACACTTTTTTCGGCTATTCAAAAGTGAACTGGG
>CAXVWN010000205.1:0-10989 GCA_964263725.1 Spirosoma sp. | reverse complement strand
AAGTACGGAATCCGTTGATACGCTTGTAAATATTTTGTTAAACCGGTACGTACTTAGTGTCCAGCAGCTAATTCATAATCCATCACTTCCTCATCAACTACTTCATTTTCAACTACCTTTTTCTGTCTAAAGTACATCACCATCGCCAGTATGAAACCGGAAAATGCCAGCGCAGCTCCAACCCATTCGGGCGAGGCATAACCTAAACCAGCGGCAATCGGTAACCCGCCAAAATAGGCTCCCAATGCATTACCGATATTGAACCCAGCCTGGCTAACCGACGAAGCCAGCATTTCGGAACCGTTTGCGGCACGAATCATCAGAATTTGGATAGGCGCACCCAATGAGAAAGCAATAGCTCCCGTAATAAATGTCATGACCAGAAGCGGCAGTTGAAACGGCGCGGCATAATAAACGCCCACGAGGGAAAGGGACATTAATAATAAAAATAAAGCAGTGGCCTTAATGGGTGAGATAAGGTCAGCGGTGCGTCCCGAAATTAGATTACCAACGGCCATTCCTAAACCGGCCAGCACCAGAATCCAGGTAATTTGATCACTGCCAAAATGAGCGACTTCCGTCAATAAAGGCGCTATATAACTGAACCACGCAAACAGGCCGCCTGTGCCAATGGCTGTAATTCCTAAAATCAGCCAGGGCTCGACCCTAGTGAATAATTTCAGGTCTTTACGAAGATTGGACTCGCCCACCACCGGCATTACGGGTAGTAGCTTTTGAATGCAAAACATGGTAATCAGGCCAACACCCGCAATAATGACAAACGTTATCCGCCAGCTCATTGTATGGCCAATGTATGTACCTAATGGTACGCCAATAATATTGGCAATGGTAAGGCCCAAAAACATCATTGAAATGGCTTGAGCCTCTTTCCCCTTACCTGCTAATCGACTGGCAACTACGGCCCCAACCCCAAAAAAAGCACCATGAGGCAAACCGGATAGCAACCGGGTCAGCATCAGGATTTCGTAGTTGGGTGCAAAGGCTGAAAGCACATTACAGAACACAAACAAGGCCATCAGGCCCAACAGAATTTTCTTAGGCGGGTAGTTTCCGGCAATACCAACCAGCAACGGGGCACCCAAGACAACACCAAGTGCGTAGGCAGCAATCAGGTGACCAGCAACAGGAATGGAGATTTGTAAAGTGGTGGCGATATCAGGCAGAATGCCCATCATGACGAATTCCGTCATGCCAATACCAAAGCCGCCTATGGCGAGAGGTAACAGACTTTTTTTCATTTGCAGCGTACTATTTTTGACAGCTCATGAGTGTATCCAACTTGGAAAACTCACAATAGACCACTTAAAATGAAGCCTATTCTATCAGGAAAATAAAAAAAGTGCAAATTTGTTCCCTGTTCTGGAAATGTTCTAATTTATTAACTAGTAGATGCAATTGGGAAGAATAATTCAGCGAAACAGGTGATCTAAATTGTATTCTGTCTTTTAAGCGTTGACAGAGTTCAAAACTCTGTCAACGCTTAAAACTCATGCTCATCGCACTCGCTTGCCTGGCATATCCTGGCCGTTTTGATGCAAGATGAGTTGCTCGACGTCGCCTTTGTCGTTGCGAACAAACGTTATATTGGCATCAACGACTTTGATGAGGAACTTATCTTTTGCGTCGGCAAATAGCTCAAACTGACTTTGTCCGGTGGCTTGTCCAAATAGCTTATTGCCCGTTTGCGTAATCACAATGGCAAAGGTTGGGGCCAATTGATATGTACCAACGTAAGCCGCCAACGAGGTCGTATCGCCCGCAGCTACTATCTCTTTTGGCGCTTCAACCGATTCACCTAATTCTTTCAGCATGGCAAACCCGTTGGTATTTTTCGGATTCAACGCCACCGATTTTTTATAATCCTGAATAGCGGCTGATTTATTCCCTGCTTTCATATAGGCTTCGCCCCGGCTATCATAAACGTTGTAAGACGCAGGAAAAGCCTCAACATTGAGCGTGAATACGTTTATCGACTCGTTTAGTTTTCCGTCACGCATCAGTTCATACCCCAGGTTGTTCATATCGTCTTCGTTCACACTATATGCCTTATCAACTTTCCAAACACTAAATTTCTGTTTCGTCTTGTCGAACGATTCCGTACTGACCGACTGGCGAAGTAAATCAACAACCGGCTTTTTGGGGGTTTGAACAGGTTGATCGTACAGAATGCGAAGAATATTTTTTTTCATCGCATCGAGCGGACCACGGCCCGTGTTGCAAAGCAAAACGACCAGATGTTTATCCTGCGGAACCCGGCTAATCAATGTATTGAAGCCGTTAATACCCCCGCCATGTTCGATCAATAAGAGGCTGTCTTTCCGTTCGCCCACCTTCGCTTTACCAACAATCCAGCCGTAAGCATAGCCGAAGCCCTCTTCATAGCTGCCCGGAAAGGGCGTAAACAGCGTTGCTTTGGAGGAAGCAGACAAGAGTTTGTCCGTATATAAAGCTTGGTCCCACCGGTATAAATCGTCTACGGTCGAATACATTGAACCAGCCGCGTAGGGAATCGACATGTCCAGATAAGGCGCATTTACGTAATTTCCCCGCTCTTTTTCGTAGCCTGCCGCCCGTTTTGGTAGTATCGGACTGAATAAATCGTACCCTGTGCCCTGAAGTTTTAAGGGGGTAAATATGTTCTCTTTCAGCACATCAGCGTATGGTTTTCCGGTAACTTTTTCGATAATGACGCCGAGTAAAAAGTAGCCCGAGTTGCTGTAGGAAAACTTCGAGCCGGGTTCAAAATCCAGCGGCAGGTTGGCAAATTCCTTTGTAAAAACTTCGGGTGTATATGGATTTCGGGCGAGCGTTTCAAAAAATTTCGGCACATTGGTATAGTTTGGAATACCAGCCGTGTGGGTAAGCAGGTGGTGAATCGTGATTTTATCGCCCGTTGCTTTCGGGTAATCCGGTAAATAATCCGTGACCTTTCCAGTTAGTTTCAGCTTGCCCTTCTCAACGAGTTGCATGATGAGCATGGCCGTAAATTGCTTGGTAATGGAACCAAGCCGAAATTTTGTATCAGGCGCATTTGGAATGTTCCACTCCATATTGGCCATTCCGTAGCCTTTCTTAAAAATTACCTGTCCTTTTTCGGCAACCAGCACCGATCCGTTAAACTGTCGGTTGGCTACATATTGCTGAACAAGTGCGTCAATTTTAGCCGATTTGCTTTGGGCAGAAATCGCCGAAGTGGCTGACAGAATGGCCACAACAGCCAGGTACGTAAATCTGAGTATTTTCATGCGGGACGATGAAGGTGATAGTTAACCAAGATTACTGATTTTTGCTTTGCGCCAACCCACAAAATTATCAGTCGGTTGATCGTATGGATAGATGGTAACCAAAAAAGCCCCGTCTGGACCGAACGGCTCAAAACGGGGCTTTTGTTTATGGTAGATTGGCTTGTAGTATCAGTGCGCAAGCAGCCAATTTGCGCCCACACCAATACCGGTTTCCATTTTGACGCCCATTGGAATGGCATTTCTCATGATCTCATCAACACGGACGCGGAGTAGCTCAATTTCGTCGCGGTGGGCGTCGAAAACCAATTCATCGTGTACCGTCAGAATCATCTTTGATTTTAGTCGCTCGGCCTGCATGAACTCGTGAATACGAATCATGGCGATTTTGAGCATGTCGGCAGCACTGCCCTGAATGGGCGCGTTTACGGCATTGCGTTCGGCAAACATCCGATCGGTTTGGTTGCGCGAGTTGATATCGCGTAAATACCGGCGCCGACCCAGAATTGTTTCGGCATAGCCAAATCCCCTCGCTTTCTCAATGCATTGGTCAATGTAGTCTTTCACAGCCGGGAAACCCGCAAAATATTCGTCGATAATCTGGGCCGCTTCTTTGCGCGGAATCTTCAGCCGCGCGGCCAAACCAAAGGCCGAAATACCGTAGATAATCCCAAAATTGATGGTTTTAGCTTTCCGGCGCATATCGCCCGTTACTTCGTCCAGCCCAACGTGGAACACTTTACTGGCCGTTTGGGTGTGGATATCGACGCCGTTGTTGAACGCTTCGAGCATTGTTTGATCGCCACTGAAGGCCGCCATAATCCGCAATTCAATTTGCGAATAGTCGGCAGACATGATCAAAAACTCCGGTCCGCGCGGTACGAATGCTTTGCGAATTTCCTGTCCGCGTGGGGTGCGGATTGGGATATTTTGCAGGTTCGGGTTTGTCGATGAGAGTCGTCCGGTTGCGGCAACGGCCTGATTGAACGACGTATGAATCCGCCCAGTGCGCTTGCTAATTAGCAATGGCAATGCGTCGACATACGTATTCTTGAGCTTAATTAACTCGCGGTAGTCCAGAATCTTCCGGGCAATTTCGTGTTCGACTTCGAGCTTCGACAAAATCTCCTCGCCCGTTGCATATTGACCGGTTTTAGTCTTTTTGGCGTTCTTATCCAGCTTGAGTCTGTCAAACAGAACTTCGCCCAACTGCTTCGGCGAACCGATATTGAACGACTCGCCCGCAATGTCGAAAATCTCCTGCTGCACCTGCTTCATGTCGATCTCCAGCGTGGCAGAGAGTTCGGCCAGCGCATTGGTATCAATCATGATGCCTTCCAGCTCCAGATCAGTCAGCACCTGAACAAGCGGCATTTCAACCTGATCGAAGAGTTTATGCAGACTATCTTTCTCAAGGCGAGGGGCAAAAGCTTCCTTGAGCTGGAGCGTAATGTCGGCATCTTCACCCGCGTATTCGACTACTTTCTGCACATCGACATCGCGCATTGTCAACTGGCCTTTGCCTTTCTTACCAATCAGCGATTCGATTTCGACGGGTTGATAGTTCAGATACGTCATGGCCATCATGTCCATATTATGGCGCATTTCCGGCTCAATCAGGTAATGGGCAATCATGGTGTCGAACAGTTTTCCCTGCACTTCCACACCGTACTTCTTCAGCATAAGCAGGTCATACTTCAAATTCTGACCAATTTTACCAATGGCCGGATTTTCAAAAACAGGCCTAAACTGGTCCACAACTGCCTGAGCTTCGGCACGATCGGCAGGCACGGGCACATAAAAGGCTTCGCCCGTTCGGTAAGCGAACGATAGCCCAACCAGATCGGCTTCAACGGGGTCAATAGCCGTCGTTTCGGAGTCGAAACAAAGGCTCTCCTGAAGACTCAGGTAATGCACCAGACTAGCTCTCAATTCGAGTGTATCGACCAGTCGATAATCGTGCTTTACTGACAGAATCGTCTTACGTCGTTCAGGCTGATTTTCGTCAATTTCGTAGTCGGGATAAACGTCAAGATAGGCCGGTTGTTCCGTTTCAGTCACCTCGGCTCCTGCCTTGTCATCCGTTGTGATCGTATCGACCACTTCAGTTGTCGTCGCTTCGGTAGCCGATGCAACCGGCGTTTTCACCGGCGTCCGCTTTCCTTTGGGTTTAGGCGTTGGTGCAACCATTGGCGAGTCGCCCGAGCCAAAATCAAACGGCAAATCATCGGCACCCGACGGGTTGATTGCGCCCATATTCGGGAAAGGCAAGAAGGCCGGAGCGTCTCCACCGGGCGAATCGAAGAGATTCATTTGCGACGAACCGGGTGCTTTAAACTCGACTGGCAGTGGTTTCTCGTCGTAGGTGCCGCCTAATAAACGGGTTTTCATTTGCCGGAACTCAAGTTCATCGAGTAGCGCGGCTAACCGGGGTTTATCGTATTCGGTATGGCGCAGGTGATTTTCATCGAAGGGCACCGGCACATCCAGATGGATAGTGGCCAACTCCTTTGACAATAGACCCTGTTGGGCAAAATTGACAACGTTCTCTTTGAGTTTCCCCTTCAGTTCGTCGGCACGGGCAATGAGATTTTCTACCGAACCAAAATCAGCGATGAGCTTCTGCGCTGTTTTTTCGCCAATTCCCGGAATACCCGGAATATTATCGACCGAATCGCCCATCAAACCAAGCATATCCGTCACCTGATCGATGCGCTCAATTTGCCAACGTTCCAGTATTTCATTTACACCCAGTTTTTCGGCGGGTTTACCCATAAAAGCGGGCTTGTAAATGTGAATGTGCTCTTCTACCAACTGACCATAATCTTTATCGGGTGTCATCATATACACCTCAAAATCAACAAGAGCCGCTTTTTTTTGCAATCGTTCCAATGATATCGTCGGCTTCGTACCCATCCAGAATCAGCATGGGAATGTGCATGGCTTCTACAATCTGTTTGATGTAGGGCATGGCTATGCTAATGTCTTCGGGCTGCGATTGCCGGGTGGCCTTGTACATCGGGAATTTCTCGTGTCGAAACGTCTTTTTAGACGAGTCGAAGGCGACACCGATGTGCGTTGGTTTTTCCTTCGTCAACACTTCAATCATCGCATTCATAAAACCGAATACGGCTGATGTATTAATGCCCCGAGACGAAATACGGGGTGCTTTGCTGAAGGCAAAATGAGCGCGGTAAATAAGTGCCAGCGCGTCTAGTAAAAACAGTTTTTTGGATGGTTTGGCCATTCGATAGAAGTAACGGGTCAATGGGCCAAAGGTCGAAAGTCTTACGGACAATTACGCGCTTTTGGCCCGACAAATTGCTAGTCGGAAAGGAAAATATGCCCTATAAAGACAACAGGTAAACCGGGTATTTGATTCCGACAAAAGCCGCCTTCAGACGTCTAAAAAGTCAAATGAACTAGTTTGTTTTAAACCGTTAAATCCCCGGAATAGGTCTTTATTCGCGTATGAACAAAGACCTATGCCGGGGATTTACAAATAGCATTAACCGTTGATTATCAACTAATTATTGCGGCAATAACAGCCGATCAATGATCTGAACAACACCATTCGTTGCCGTAATATCAGGTCCTACAATGTTCGACGCTGTACCGCCATTTCCCTTGCCCGTTACGGTTACGCTGGTTGTGCTGACAGCTGCCGTAATTGTGCCCCCTTGCAGGGTTGACAGGCTGGCTCCGTTCGTTACAAGCGGGGTATAGGTGCGACTGTTAATCACATGATAACTCAGGATATTGCTCAATTGAGCTACTGTTGATTTGGCAATAGTCGTAGAATCGTAACCGACCGCCTTGAACGCGGCATCAGTTGGCGCGAAAACGGTCAGCGGGCCAGTGCCTGCCAGTATACTACCAACACCCGCTTTCGTAACAGCTGCCTGAAGAAGCTTAAACGAGGCACTCGGCAACAGCAGTGGAATATTCTGAATAGTAGCTACGATGTTGCCAAAAACGGGCGGCAATAACACCCGGTCAATAGCGTAAACAACACCGTTACTAGCCTGCCCATCGGCTTGTAAAACATGGGCTCCGTTTATTGAAACGGTCGTTGATGTCGTTGTGGTTGATGTTGCCGAACCTACCTTTGAGACATAAATTGGCAAGTTCGCCAAGGTTTGCTGAGGTGTATTTACAGCCGTTGGTATATCCGTAGAACCGATTCTGCTGCTAAGCATATGGTATTGTAATACCGTTTTCAGTAAATCGACCGGAGCCGCATTAATGGCCGCAACATCCACGTAACCAAACGCTTTAAAAGCAGCATCGGTTGGGGCAAACACGGTGTAGGTGCCCGGCTGCCCAAGCGCTCCATCTAACCCAGCCCGAACAAGTGCAGCTTTAAGCAGAGTAAAATTGCTTCCCGTATTGATAAGTTCACCAATTGTAGAGAGTGCAGGTGTGGCATCATCCGCTTTTTTACAGGCCGAAAATGAGACTGTCAGTGTAATTAATAAGGCTGCAAGCAAGCCCCACTTTCGGCTCGCAAACGGATTTTGATTCGTTAACATAAGTGATTGGCAATTGGTGAAAAGACTGTTACGGTTCATCCGCTCTGCAAAAAACGACAATCTATTCGTTTTGTTCGGCAATATTTACGTGGTGCTGTCAACGCTTGCCACTTTAGCCAGTCAAACCATTGATATTATTCTTCGTTATTTCTAAAACTTCTTCTCAATCAGCATGCGTAACTACTTGACTATCGTGTGTCTAGCTTTAGTACTCGGTTGCCAAAGTCGCTCTTCGGAACAAGCGACGAAGACAGCGACAGAGGGCCAGTCATCCGAAAAAACAACCGGGTCAACAATGCCCGACACTCTCTGCTTCCAGCAAATCATGAGTCGGGACACCACAACGATACAACTGATTTTTACAGGAAAGAAGGTAACCGGGTACTTAGATATTAACCGATACGAGAAAGATCGGGCACGCGGACCTTTATCGGGAGAGGTTAAACCTACACATATTCGAACCGATTGGATGCGATCCGGGGAGGGTGTTACGCAGAAATACCTTCTCGATATGATTCGTTCAGGTGATACGCTACGCTGGCGGGAAGGCGAGTTTGTAAAAAAAGAGAAAGGGTGGGTTACGAAAGATCCCAACGTTGGCTACTTGTATGTACTTACGAAAGTCGATTGCCCAGTAACCCCACTACGGTAGTTTTTCGGCAGGCATCTTCTCCCCTACCGGCGGACGATATTGCTGGAATGGAATTTTCAATAAACTCCCAATGTGCGAGTGCTCGCCCGGGTCAGTATGCGTGTCGATACCATAGTGTATATCTTTCCCCGCCATTTCATGATACGTACCGAAGAGCCGATCCCAATACGGGAAAATGTTGCCATAATTCGTGTTCGTGACCGGCAAAACATAATGATGGTGGACATGGTGCATATTGGGCGTCACAATAACTAAACCCAGCAACCGATCGGCCCAGCGAGGTAGTTCTATATTGGCATGATTGAATTGCGAAAGCAGCACCGACAGGGCCTGATAGAGGAAAACGAGCCACATGGGTGCCCCTATGATGAGCACCGCCAGTGTTGTAAAAACAAACCGAATCACGCTTTCGCCGGGGTGATGACGATTAGCCGTTGTTGTGTCAACGTATGCATCCGTATGGTGAATCAGGTGAAAGCGCCACAGAAAAGTAACCTTGTGCTCCGTCCAGTGGGCCAGCCAGGCGCCAATTAAATCCAGAACCAATAGCCCGATTACAGTTTCAGCCCAAAGCGGCAGGGTAATCCATTGCAACAGGCCAACCTGATGCCGTACAGCCCAATCACTCGTCTGGAGCAGAATAAACGCCAGCGCAAAGTTGACAACAATAGTGGTCAGCGTAAAGAAAAAATTGATGCCTGCATGATGGAATTTTCGATAAGAAAACCGGAACAAAGGCACGGCACTTTCAATCAACCAGAAAAGCGTGATACCGCCTACCAGAATAAAACTGCGGTGCGATGATGGAATATGTTCGAAATAATTAACTAACCGTTCCATAAACGTTGTCTTATTTTTTGTGGCTATTATACAAATCTACAACGAAATAGTGAAGTCTGTTGATGGCATTTAATCATCAAACTTTGCGTTTTCGGTGGTTATTTTGTGCGATATAAGAATTATCGGATGTTTATTTACGGATAAGTAGCCCAGAAAAATTAGCGGTTCCTTGTCAACTCACAACTAACTAATGCCTCAGCCCAAACACGCCCGCGAGTCCATGACGATTATGACCGAAATGGTACTGCCGAATGATACCAATACGCTTAATAATTTAATGGGCGGGCGACTCCTTCACTTCATGGACATTGCGGCTGCCATTGCGGCCCAGAAACACTCAAACCGAATTGTCGTAACAGCCTCGGTCGATAACGTTTCCTTTTCTGAACCCATCCGTTTGGGCAATATTGTTACGATGAAAGCTCAGGTAACACGCGCGTTCAGTTCCTCCATGGAAGTTTTTATTGATGTCTGGGCGGAAGATATTCCGGCCGGTATTCGCGTTAGTACCAACAGTGCCTTCTACACCTTTGTGGCTGTTGATCAGAGCGGACGGCCCATTGAAGTACCCGCCGTAATACCCGAAACCGACGACGAGAAAGATCATTATGACAATGCCCTGCGTCGGCGGCAGTTGCGCTTGGTGCTGGCCGGACGAATGAAACCCGAGGATGCAAAAGAATTACGGGAATTTCTGAAAGTCTAGTTTTTGACAGGATTATAAGATTAAACTTGTTGTACCGCAGGTGGTCGGCCGTTGCCATGTAGTCGTTAATGACAGCATCCAATGGTTGAAAGCTAGGTCGTGCTCATGCCGACAGTTTCGGCGCTGGCCTCTTTCAAAATAGAGCTCACTAAAACCGTTTGAGCAACGGGCGTTTGCGCTGTGGCAGAAACAAAGAAACCGGCCAGAAGGCCGGTTTTCATAAAAATCGGAAGTTATCAGGAACCGATTCTAAGATATCTATTTCAGTGTACCCGTAATACTAATCTGTTTAGAAAGCGTGATACCACTTTGCAGAGTTTCGGTAGTTGTATTAATAGCAATAGCCTTGTCCGCAAATACGCCTGTAGCTGTGTAGTTGGCCGTGTATGTTTTACCATCAAATACGAATGGTTCACTGTTCTTATCAATAATTGTAAAAGTAGCATTCGATAGCTCAGCCGTCACCGTTTGCTTCGTAGTATTGTTAAAAAGCAATTCGATATATAACTGATTTGCGGGCTGTGCTTTTGACACAGTGATTTGCATTGTTCCGGTTTCACGGCTGGTTTCAAGCGAGTTATTTACGAGAGTCGATGCCTGATAGCCGCCATCGTAAACTCCAACATATTGATCACGAGGGTCAACATTGTCAGATCCACCAGATTTTTTGCAGGATGTAGTGAGCAGACCGATTGTTAGCAACGCAAGGAGCGCATTCCGGAAATTTCGGACGGCGTAAGAAGTAGCCATGATTTGGTATAGATGGGTTATGTTCGCAAGTTGTCTATCAAACGCCGTGCCGGGTTTGTCAAGTATAAACTTACCCAAAAAGCGCGAATTTAAGTAGGTTTACGATATGGCAGAGCGATACGACAATGTCTTTATGACCGACCGAGGTTTGCGACTGATCGACGTGGGCATCTCGGCACTTCGGACGCAGGTAGGCGATAAGTTATTCGGAAAATATATAGAAACAGAGGAGCGTGCAATGGCCGA
>CAXVWN010000204.1:0-4094 GCA_964263725.1 Spirosoma sp. | reverse complement strand
TTGAAATGAGTATTTTTGTGGATGGTTGTAGAAGCGGTTGTTTGCAAGCTTTACGGTCAAACCCAACACGTCAAAGCGCACCGGCGGACCGGCTACGGCACAATCCGTGGGGGCACCCAGCGCTACTGGTGTTACGATTGTAGTCGAATCGCGCCGACGACCCGGGTTTGAGCGAACCTATACGAACAAAGCTTACGATCCGCTCATCAAAGAGCAGATGATACAGATGGGTCTGAATGGGTCTGGCGTGCGTGACACCGCCCGTGTGCTAAAAGTAAACCGCAATACGGAGAGCAGTCAGTTTAAAAAAGTAAGCACATCATTCAAGTCAAGCCCGCTTATACTGACAAGGGCTTGAGGATCAGTTTAAAAGTTGACGAGTCTTGCCGGGCCGCCGGAGCGGTCAACCGGGGTACATGATACTGTAATCGAGCTGTTTATTAACCGTTACTTCTTTGCTTATCAACGCAATTAAGCCACTACCAAGATTTTTATTTCCCGTCGTTGCTTAAATCATAGAAATCGGTTCGACCTTAGGACATAGAACCCCGATTAGACACCAAATGACTCTTCGCAATACCGACTTCTTTCGTACTGGAGTTAAGGAGTTGATTCCGTGAAAAGCGGAGGAGCGCGAAGCCAATTACTGGTAAAAAACAGTCGGACCAAAGGGTAATACTGGCATTACCCGGTGAGAAATTATGATGAACCACTATCTGGTAGATGTGTCCACCAGCCGCTCCCCATAAAAACATAGATACGCCTGCGACAGCGGCTAGTCTGACATCAAACGAACGACGAAACGCGATAAAACCGACCAGGGCGAATCCCAGGCTGGCAAAGCCAACTTCCTTTTGAAACGGACTGGTTTGCCAACCAATAAAGGAGGCTGCCATTTTGGAAAAGAACACGTGCATCACGAAATTATACAGATGGCAAAATCCAACAACGAAAAGACAAAAGTAAGCCAGTAAGGTGTCGGCAATATAGAACCGATTGGCAATCTGTTTATGCCTGATAATGGAGATGCCCGCGCTTAGGAGAGCAATCAGCAAAAAAGTGAGCGAATAATTAGTTAATAAAAATTTAATGAGTGTAGCCATGAGTGAAAACAGGTAACCGATTGGCGTTTGAAAGAATGAGTTACGATTCAGTAGAATCGATGGAATGTATACCGACTGATTGGGGAAGAGCGGGAAGGGTGGCTAGTAAAAACAGGCAAATCAGCAAACCTAAACGCAATCGCTGGGGATTACGGTGAGGTTTTGTATTCACGATGCTTTTTCTAGATGCCACGGAAGGCATACTCATTCGTTTTAGGAATAAATAAACTCGGCCGAGTTTATTTTCTGTGGGTGAAAACAGCTTTTCCATCTTTTGTTAGGGTTATCTCGCCCTGGTGTTCCCGGTATACATAGTTGGCATTACTGTATTGTATGCCGGAGGCAACCGTATCCTGTTTGAGTTCGATGACTTTCCCGTTTAAGACGAACGTTGCCGTTTGGTTGGCGTTATTAAAACTCATCTCCAGGCTGACGCCTTCTTGGTTAGTAACCGTTGTCTTAACCAGATTATCGGCTTTCAATTCCGTTGACGCCGTCTGGGTAACTGCCTGCTTTTCTTTCAGGCTGGTTTTCGTACAGGAATAGGCGACTAAACAGGTCGATAATCCGACGATTGATAGGATACGGTTCATGGTTATAGCGGGTTAGTATTGGCAATACCGATCTAAACGTTGCAGTTCTGTCCCTTTTTTGCGGGCTATGGCTGCCTAAATTTTAGCAGGGGAGTCGTAGGGCTATAAAGCCTGGTAACCGCGTATCACGCATCATAACACCGATTGCCAGATGCATCAGGCGATTGAGCAGACCTTTATCGTTGTACAAGCCGTCGGCGGCCAGGCCGTACAAAATTCGCCACGTATTGTCAAATCCTTCCTGAACTGGATGGTTTCCTAGCCCGGATTGAAAAAACGGTGGACTTCTCCAATCTTATCGACGTACGACTCGCCCGGCGAACGATCTATTTATCAAAACGGGCCGAAGGGACGCTCGATCTTGGTTCATGATGCGATATTTGGTCTGTTCATCAATCCATTTTTCTCCGCCCATAAACTCAATTAAGCCATTACCATTTACTTAGTACTATGGCCAACGCTGAAGTAAGTGAGTGGGGTGAGCCAACGTTTTCAGGCGGACTTAGTTGGAGATGGCATCAATCACCGATTGAGGAAACCCGAAGGCGTCCTTATAATAAGCCAGCACGTGTTGATACTTAGCCTCTTTAAAAAAACTACCCGATCCATCGGGATACACATTCGCTTTGCCCTGGAAGACAAATTCCCGATCGGGTGCAATGCGCTGGTAGGTTTTTAAATCGACCACCACTTTTGCCGCATCAAACGCGGACTGATCTTCGAGCGATAAGCTAAACCCCGTTGTACCACCCGGATTGAAGGGGGGGGCGTTTTTATAGAGCGACGGAATTTGGGCGAACATATCTTTCTGCCAGCTATGGGGCACGATGTCATTGGCGTTGATGACCGAGTGGTAGCCCTCACCAAATTTCCGGGCGGCATAAACGGCAAACTCTTTACTGCCGGGGGTCGGTCCGGCAATGGGGTATACGCTTATATTCAGGTTAGTATAACCCATCTGTTCCTTCCACTCGATGCACTTGAGGGCCATCAGGGGCGAGAGGGCTCCGCCCAGACTATGGCCCGTAAAGGCCACCTGGGTAGGACCGGCATCGGTCAGTGTGCCCAGAAACTCGAGCAGGGTTTTTCCGCTGGCGGGATCGGTCATCGCGTTGAGAATGGAGAATCCCAGGGCGCTGCCCGCGCTGACGGTACCACTGGTGTGGATGCCCCAGATCTTTTCAGTACCCCAGTACTTATCGTTGATGACATTGAAATCTTCTAATTCCGCCCCTTTTTTAGATACCGCATTGGTACCCGCAATGGCTACCACATGGATCACTTTACCCGTGGTCAGGTCGGTGCCTCGGGCCACGTACATCGTATTGTCGGTGACGAAACTGTCGGGGGCGCTGGTGCTGGATTTTTTGATGCTGTTGGCAATGGCGGGTCCCCAAACCACCTGCCAGTCGGTGCCCAGATAAGCCCGCACCTCGGCGTTGTTTTGCAAGGCATCATTGATCTTGCGCGTGTTCTGGCTTAACTCGGCCTCGGATACGGCTACCAGATCGTAGTTGACATTGGCGAGCATACACAGCAGAGCAATCCGTTTGTGGGTATCGGTGGGCGATGGCGATGAAGGTGTACCAATGACTGGCGGCAGCAGATGGTCACTACAGGCCGCCAGGGTGATGAGGGCCAGCAGCAGGGCGGTAAACTGAGATTTCTTTTTCATACGTTTGACTTACGGGCAGTCTTCCTTAGTAGCGGATTTGTTAACGGTTTTTACGAATTGACAATCCTGACTCAACTTACTATTTTACAGTACCTTAGGCGTTTACTAACTAACCGAAGCGGTAATTTATGGACAAATTAAGTCTATAGCAGGCAGGCCAGCGCCTGTCAATCGTTCTTGATCTATGAACGCTTTTTGCTGATTAACCAAGGAGTAGTCGATCCCGCCCTGCCGATGAAGGCGTCGAAAATAATCCAGGTTTGCCATTATACCGGGGGTGGCTTTATAGCTATTGACCGCGTTAATTTCTGGGATAGGTTGATCCGGTTCACTATTGACACAATATCCACACCCATCCGATGCACTCGTTTTGCTACGTTGAGTAACGGTGAACATATTTATTTTTGGTTTAGCTAAACTTATATAATCAGCAGCCTATCATACACTACATGAGCCGGGTATCATGGCCGGGCCATGTATAAATCAGTCTCTTAGCGAAGACGATGCCGGCTATTGGTGGGCTTTAGCCTATGCTGCAACATACGCCTAGTACACCTGGCGAGCCGTCTTAACTGCTTCGGTGATCAGATTAGCCGATAAACGATACAAAATTAAGTGGCCGGTAACAGGGCGTCAATGACGTAAATACACTATTTATGGGGTAGTCGAGTAGACAAGGGCATTTTAGCCTTTGCCGCTCACGGAACCGTACGTGACAGTTTC
>CAXVWN010000203.1:0-13513 GCA_964263725.1 Spirosoma sp. | reverse complement strand
ACCAGCTTGCCTTGCTCATCAGTGATACGAATGTCCCAAACATGGGTGGTGCGGCCTGTATGAATAGGCGTACAGCGTCCATAAACCCATCCTTCGCGCACCGAACGAATGTGGTTGGCATTGATTTCCAGACCAACCGCCCGCTGTTTCGCGGGGTCGTCCAGTAACATCCAGGAAGCCACACTGCCTAAGGTTTCGGCCAGCACTACCGACGCCCCCCCGTGTAAAATGCCAAAAGGTTGATGCGTGCGTTTGTCAACCGGCATGCGGGCAATCAAGTAGCCTTCGCCCGCTTCAACAAACTCAATACCGAGATGCGTACCGATCGAATCGGTTTGAAGAAAATCAAGCGTAGTAAGGTCAAAATCAGCTTTCATAAAGCGCGTGTTTTTTGTAATTTCGCACTCAAATTTGGGAAAATTTGCCAATTGGCAAGGCACTACGCTTGACACAAAAAACAATTTATCTGATTCGCCACGGCGAAACCGACTACAACCGGCGGGGTGTGGTGCAGGGAAGTGGCGTTGACTCAGACCTCAACGATATGGGCCGGGCGCAGGCACAGGCATTTTTTCAGGCTTATCAGCACGTTCCATTCAGCAAGATTTATATCTCTGGCCTGAAACGTACCTACCAAACCGCCGAGCCCTTTATTGAACTCGGATTGCCTTACGAAAAACTAACTGGCCTGAACGAAATTAGCTGGGGCGTAATGGAAGGCAAAGCCCCCGGCAATCTCGACAATGAGTATTATCGCAGTCTGATCGAAGCCTGGGAATCGGGTAACACCGCTCAGACTACCGATGGTGGTGAGAGCCCTGAACAGGTTGTTACTCGCCAAAGAGAGGCCATTGATATTATCCTGTCGCATCCTGAAGAGGATATTGTTTTGGTGACTATGCACGGCCGTGCTATGCGTATTCTGCTATGCTGGATCACCAACCAGCCGCTTTCGCGAATGGACCATTTCGAGCATAGTAATCTCTGCCTCTATAAACTTCGGTACGATTACGACTCGGCTGTTTTTACCATCGAATTGGCTAACGATACAGCCCATTTACTATCGCTGGCAATGGCATAGGAAGAAGAGAAAAGAGCGGAATTGAGCAAGATCGTAAACGGACTTTTAATCTTTCCTTCCTCCGCCCGGCGGTCCGACCTTCCTCCTTTTTTTCCATTGGTGTAGTATCCCGACCATCTGGACTATAATGGAGTATATTCGCCTATTGACTGATAGTGGGACCGTAACAGAAAGGTATGTCTAAGCAAAAAATATATTGGTTTTGTCAGATATTCGGCTGGTCGCTCCTTATTACGGTGGAGTATTTGGCTTATCTTCTCGAAGATGGGTTCCAGGCTGATGAGCTGTACTTAGCCATTGCAAATATATTTCTTGGCATCACTCTTACACATCTTTACCGGCTTATGATTCGCCGGTGGAACTGGGTACGGTTACCATTTTTTCGGCTGGCCCCCCGGGTGTTATTGTCTGTTTTTGTGCTTGCCCTAATCATGACAATGGTGAATTTGCCCATGGATCGGCTGATTGTCCCGCAGCATTTAATGGATGAGCCGTGGCCGCTGTTTGGCTACATCATGACTTGGGGGAAAACCATGCTGGCCTGGGTATTGAGCTATACCGCTTACCATTACGTTGAGGAGAACCGTAGCGCCGAAATCGAAAAAATCTTATTGAAAACAAGTATCCGTGAGACGGAGGCTAAGGTTTTGCGGTCGCAATTGAATCCCCATTTTGTGTTCAACGCGCTGAATAGTATTCGCGCGTTGGTTTATGAAAATCCCACAAAAGCCCAACAGAGCATAACCCAGCTCTCTAATTTGTTACGGAACTCGCTACTGGCCGACCGACGAAAAACCGTTGAGTTGCGCGAAGAAATGAAAACCGTGGAGGATTATTTAGCCCTCGAAAAAGTTCGCTACGAAGAACGGCTGACGTCGCACATTGAACTGGATGGTCGGACATTATTCTGGCAGGTACCGCCAATGATGCTGCAAACGCTGGTCGAAAATGCAATTAAACATGGCGTGTCAACGGCTGTTGGTGGCGGGTTTATTGAAGTGAAATCGAGTCTTGTTGCTGATAAATTACATATTATCATTCGCAATACGGGCGTTTTGGGCGACAAGAACGCATCGGGTGGATTTGGTTTAGCCAACACATCCCAGCGGCTTGAATTGCTTTACGGCCCTGATGCTCAGTTTCATATTTTCCAGGAAGACGATATTCGTGACGATGGCACAAGCAACGGCGGGCCAATTGTTTGTGCAGATATTACTATTCCCGCTCAGTCGGAGGGCATATTCCGACGAGAGAAAATGAGGAATGTCGACTGAAAACAAGCCTGATCATACGTCAGGAATAGATCATCCTTCACCACGCGCTTAACTATTCATTCATCCCTTCTTTATGAAAACCCTTATCATTGACGACGAACGCTTAGCCCGCAATGAACTGCGTCGGTTACTCGAAAACTTCCCCAAAATTCAAATCATTGGCGAAGCCGCTAACGCCGATGAAGCGCTGCCCATGATCGAAGAGTTGGAGCCGGACCTGTTGTTTTTAGACATTCAAATGCCCGGCAAAAACGGTTTCGAGTTGCTGCAATCTATTGAAGGTAAAACACCGGAAGTGATTTTTACGACTGCTTTTGACGAATACGCAATCAAAGCTTTCGAGTTTAATGCTCTTGATTATCTGCTGAAACCCGTTGAGTTGGCGCGGCTTTCGGAGGCTATTCACCGTGTAGAGGAGGAACAGCACATTCCCGAAAATTCCGGAACCGCATCGTTGGGTACATCGACTAAAATATTAGGCGAAAATGACCAGGTATTTGTAAAAGACGGTGAAAAATGCTGGTTTGTTAAACTTGGTAAAGTGCGGCTGTTCGAGTCGATGGGTAACTATGTGCGGTTGTATTTTGACGATCAGAAGCCGCTGGTTCTCAAATCGTTGAATGCCCTCGAAGATCGGCTTAATCCGGCAACATTTTTCCGGGCTAACCGAAAACATATCATTAATTTACAATGGATTGAGAAAATTGAGCCCTGGTTTAGTGGGGGATTATTGGTGACGCTACGAGGGGGCGATAAAATCGAAATTAGCCGCCGACAGGCTATCCGGTTCAAAGATTTGTTAAGTTTGTAGTATGTAACGCCTGGGCAGTCAGCCTAAATTGTCCACTGGCCCGAGCGTTTCAATTACTACAACCTCCTCATGAAGTATTTGATAGCCCTATTTTTTTGTGGCTCAATTAATATATTTTCGGCTTGTCATTCTACGGAATCAGGGCCACTTGTTTTAGATAAACAGAACTACACGTTTGCTGGTGTGAATCGTTGTGATACAACTAAAAACGCTGGTGTAGACGTTTCTGTGGACTACATTCTTTTGAAAGATGATACAGAAGGCGCGCGAAAAATCAACGATAGTTTACGTCGCCTGGCGGTCAATAGTATTGTCGGCTGGCTCGATAGTGCAACTGTAGCCGGAAACCCCGATGTCCAAACCGATCTGGCTAAAGCGGCTTCTCAATTTGCCACTGACTACGAAATCATGCGTAAAGACATGGGGAGTTTAGGCGGTTGCTGGGAAGTGAAAACCACGGCTGATACGATGCATGTTGGGAATAAGGCGTTGACGGTCAAGTACGAGACGTTTGCTTATACGGGTGGTGCGCATCCAAATTCCAGTATGTCTTTTTATACCTTCAATCGGGAAACCGGGCAGATGCTCACACTGTCCGATATGGTGTCGGATACAACGGCACTGCTCACCGTAGTTGAAAAGGCATTCCGAAAACAACAGGACTTGCTGCCGCAAAATAACCTCGAAGAACAGGGCTATTTCCTACACGATGGTCGGTTTTTCTTGCCGGGCAATGTTGGTATGAGTAGTAAGGGCATGGTTTTTTATTACAATCCTTATGAAATTGCAGCGTATGCCATTGGGCCAATTCAATTGACTATTCCTTACGAACAGCTCAACGGTATTTTGCGCGATAGCTGGCTGTAATCACGGACAATACCTATTGACCTTATGACACTCGACCAATTTACTGCTACACTTTCTCAGCCCCAACCTCCGGCCGCAATAAATCCGATATTACAGGGGCTTTGGTATGACGCCAACGGCAACTGGGAACAAGCGCATACTATTGCACAGAGTCGCGAAGGAGAGCCATCGTATGACCGGTTGCATGCCTATTTGCACCGTAAAGAAGGAGACCGTTTCAACGCCAACTACTGGTATCGGCGGGCTAAGGCTCCGTTTTTCGATGGCCCGCTGGAAGAAGAATGGAAGGCGCTGGTGACCCAGATGTTGTGAAAATACTTAAGGAATATAAGGTCCGCCTGTTTCGCCCCAACCCCAGGTTGGCATAGGTGCATCCAGTGGTTCATTGACTACATCGACTTTTGAATTAATCACGGCCAATCTGGAACCCCATTCCAGATAACCGACTAAAGCCGACCGAAACTCCGGATCGTCGGGTAGACCGACGACATCAGCTGTATTCAAAATTAATCCAATCCAGCGTTGCCGTTGAACTTCGGTCAGGTGTTTGCCCAAATGATGATGAATCATTTCGTAATGGCTGCCCTCTTCCCGACTATATTTGGCCGGCCCCCGAAAAACTTCGGCAATAAAATGAGCGACATGCCGGGCGTGTTCGGGAGACATACCCCGGAAAATCGGTTCCAACACTGAGTCTTCCTGAACCCGCTGATAAAATAAGTCGGTCCATGCTTCAAATTTCTCCATGCCACCAGCCCATTCATATAGAGTCGGTACGGCTTCAGTCGATTGTGGATTCATACAACAGCTGCTTAAATTCGCTGTCAAATTAAGAAAAAAAGGCCGCACTCTTTCGAATGCGACCTACGTCTGTCGATGAATTAGTAATATTTTTATTGAGTCAATTCTTCTTCTATGAGTACATCGCTTACGTCGGTCAGTGGCATGTTAAAGGCATCGGCGACACCTTTATAAACCACTTTACCGTCCACGATATTCAATCCCATTTTGAGATCTATATTGTCGCGACAGGCTTTTTGCCAGCCTTTATTAGCTAATTGTAGCGCGTAAGGCAATGTTGCATTGGTTAGCGCAAGGGTGCTTGTGTAAGGCACCGCACCGGGCATATTGGCAACGCAGTAATGAACGACCCCGTCAATGATAAAGGTTGGATCTTCGTGCGTAGTTGGACGACACGTTTCAATGCAACCACCCTGATCAACAGCAACATCGACCAGTACCGTACCAGCTCGCATCAGCTTCAACATTTCGCGGGTGATCAGGTGCGGAGCTTTTGCCCCCGGAATCAGTACGGCACCGATGATAAGATCACAGACTTTAATCATGTCACGAATATTGTATTCGTTTGACATCATTGTTTGCACGTTCGGCGGCATAATGTCTGACAGGTAGCGCAGACGCGCCAGACTAACATCCATTATGGTAACGTGTGCGCCTAGTCCGGCGGCCATTTTAGCGGCCTGTGTTCCAACAATACCACCCCCCAAGATGAGCACATTGGCTGGTTTTACACCCGGTACGCCCCCGAGAAGAATGCCCCGGCCTTTCAGCGGTTTTTCAAGATATTTAGCACCTTCCTGAACGGCCATTCGGCCCGCCACTTCCGACATAGGAATCAGTAATGGCAAACTACGGTCTGGTCGCTCAACGGTTTCGTAAGCCAGGCACACAGCTCCTTTCGCCAACATGGCCTGCGTCAGTTCTTCTGACGAAGCAAAATGGAAATAGGTAAACAGTAGCTGGTCTTGTTTAATCAGGTCATATTCAGCCGCAATCGGCTCTTTAACCTTCATAATCATTTCGGCAATGCCATACACCTCTTCAATAGTTGGCAACATAGTGGCCCCTGCCGAAATGTATTCTGTGTCTTCAAAACCACTGCCTTCACCAGCATTTACCTGAATATATACTGTGTGGCCATATTTGCGCAACTCGGTTACACCGGCGGGCGTTAACGCAACACGGTTTTCGTTATTTTTTATTTCTTTTGGAACACCAATAACCATGATGTGTGGAAGCGTTTGAGGAGTGACAAATTGGTATTACAAAGGTATATTTGTAATGCTATTTTTCTAGTCGTGTTCTGTTTTTCAGAAATTATGCTTCATATTACTTCTAATTGTAGGAAATATTTCTGTTAGCTGAGTAATTATCCAGTGCAATTCCGTAAAAATGCCGCTATGGAGACTTTAGACAAAACGGACCGTAAAATTTTAAGTTTGCTGCAACAAAACGCCCGATTAACGATTCAGGAAATTGGTAAACAAATTAACCTTTCGAAAACGCCCGTTCATGAACGAATTAAGCGGCTCGAACGCGAGGGTATTATTGATCGGTACGTTACTATTCTCGATAAGAAAAAACTCGGGAATTTGTTGATGATTTATTGCCAAGTGACGCTCGACAGACAAACCCGTGACGCTTTCGCGGATTTCGAAACCGCTATTCGAGAGTTGCCCGATGTGCTGGAGTGCAATCGAGTATCGGGAACGTTCGACTACCTGCTCAAAATTGTGAGTCGTGATATGGAAACGTATAATTACTTTTATCAGGAACAGCTATCGGTCATTCCCGGCACGCTGCACATTAGCAGCTTTTTTGTGATGGCCGATGTGAAAAATTCAACCGTCATTCCAATCGAATAACATAAAAAGGGCGCTCGCATCAACAGTGCGAGCGCCCTTTTTATGTTATTCGATTAAACCAATAGGGTTTTACTTCGTGCAACAGTTCTTCATCCTGATGAACGGCCTCACATTTCTGAACGTGTACTATGGTCGGGAAACTCTGTGGCATCTCGAATAAAGAACAACTTAAGATTAACTATGGAATTTGACGAGTAAGCCGGAAAATGGTTTGGGAAATGAACGATTGATTTAGAGTAAAATGGCGTAAAACTATGTTTTGTTAACTAAGCACGTTTCTCTTTTTTCTATTATTTATGAAGTTACAATTCCTCTGTTTTCTGGGTCTGATTGGCACGGGTTTCACTGGTCAAGCCCAAACCTGGCAACCCCTTACAACGCAGAATGCCTGTTCTCCCCGTCATGAAAATGCGGCTACGCTAATCGGTGACAGTTTGTATGCGGTTGGTGGCCGTGGAATGAAACCCCTGGAAGCGCTGAATCTGAAAACGCTCGTTTGGCAGACACTTCCCACGCCACCCGTTGAAATGAATCATTTTCAGGCCATTACCTATCATGGGGAATTGTATGTAATCATGGCGTTTCAAGGCAAATATCCTCATGAAACGCCAATTCCGACCATTTACATCTATAGTCCTAAAAAGGGACAATGGCGCAACGGACCCGAAATTCCAAAGGAACGACTTCGAGGATCGGCTGGTGTTGTGGTGTACAACGATAAAATTTATATAGCCTGCGGTATTACTGATGGTCATTATGACGGGCATGTCGCTTGGTTAGATGAGTATGATCCGAAAACAAATACCTGGAAACGCTTGCCCGATGCACCCCGCACCCGCGACCATATTACGGCCGCTGTTGTGGGCGACAAACTGTACTTGGCAGGTGGTCGTAATTCGACGGCGCGTATCAATAAAGTGCTGGAAACGACTGTTGCCGAGGTAGATGTGTATGATTTTAAAACGGGTCGTTGGGAAACCTTACCTGCTGCAGCTAACATACCGACGCAACGGGCTGGCGCTACGGCGGTAACGCAAGGCGGGAAAGTATGGATTATTGGGGGTGAAACCGTGCAACTGCTAGCGCATAACGAAGCCGAAGCTCTTGACCCGAAAACCAACCGCTGGACGTCCGGCCCGAGAATGCAACAGGGCCGACATGGCACGCAAGCGATTGTTCACGAGGGGAAAATCTACATTGTTGCCGGTTCTGCTAATCATGGCGGAGGACCGGAACTGAACACAGTTGAAGTTTTAAAATGACCTGAATTAGCCAGGAGAAAATTAGTTATCGTTCACCATTCCTAATTAGCCAATTTATGAAATCACGGTTAACTGCACTCAGTAGTTTCGTTCTGTTATGTATGGCTCTCCCGATGGCAGTTGCCCAAAAAGCTTCCGGCCAGGAAGAATGGGTTCAGCTTTTTAATGGGAAAGATCTCAAAAACTGGGATATTAAAATTGCCGGACAACCACTCAACGATAACTACAAAAATACCTTTCGTGTCGAGAATGGAATTCTGCGTATTGCCTATGACCAATACAAAACCTTCGATGGTAAGTACGGCCATATGTACTACAATAAGCCTTTCTCGTACTATAAAGTGCGGTTTACTTATCGGTTTGTGGGCGAACAAACGCCAGAGGGCGACACCTGGAATGTCCGTAATAGCGGTGTGATGGTTCACTCACAGTCGGCTAAGAGTGTGTCAATCGGGCAAACGTTTCCGGTATCGCTGGAAGTGCAATTGCTGGGTGGGTTGGGTAAAGGACCTCGTCATACCGGCAACCTCTGCACGCCCGGTACGCAGGTATACATGCACGGTAAACTTGATCCCAATCATTGTATTGATTCCGATTCTAAGACGTATGATGGCGATCAATGGGTAACGGCTGAGGCCATTGTGTTAGGCGATTCGATTGTGCATCAGATCGTTGAAGGCGACACTGTGCTAACGTACGAACGACCAGAAGTCGGCGGTGGGTTTGTAAGCGACGGACATGACTGGAAAATCGCCCACATCGACAATGCTGACTACTGGATTAGTCGAGCTAACACGCCCCTCGGCGAAGGCTACATCGCCCTTCAGGCCGAGAGCCATCCGATAGATTTTAAGCAGGTTGAGGTGCTTAATCTTAAGGGTTGTATGAATCCGAAAGCGCTGAATTACAAATCGTATTACGTAAAGGCGGACAATACGCTGTGTCAATACAAGAAGAAGTAAACAAGTGTAAATTGATTTAGAAGCTGTTTAAACTTTTTAAAATGAGCCAGAAATAAGTCTTCTTCTATCATTCCGACGTTAACAGGAATCTTAACATTGCTTACAAGGAGAGGTCAAGATTCCTCCTAACGTCGGAATGACAGGAATCTATTCAGTTCCAAAGAAAATCGAAAATTTTAAACGAGTTCGGCTTTGTCATGTAAATCACTCTTTTTTGCCGGGTGCATTTCGGCAAAAATTCGTTATTTTCGATTATCAAACGTTAACTCAGACAGCCTTTAAACACTGCGCTTACATGAAACGAGTAACCGCTATTGATATAACACGCGGTCTGGTAATGGTTATCATGGCCCTGGACCACGTTCGTGATTTGCTGCATAGCCCCGCTCTAACTCAAAATCCTACCGATTTAGCGACGACAACACCAGCTATTTTTATGACTCGGTGGATTACCCATTTATGTGCCCCTACGTTTGTTTTTTTGTCGGGAACATCGGCTTATCTATCCTTGAGAAAACGAGATACAACTGGTAGCAACGCTGGAACTGCCCGGCGTTTTTTGCTGAAACGGGGCGTCGTGCTGATTCTGCTCGAATTGACGGTAATTAACTTTGCTTTCTGGTTCGATATTCCTTTCCAGAGCCTTCTGCTACAGGTAATTTATGCCATTGGTGGTGGGTTAATTATACTATCTCTATTGGCAAAACTGCCCGTTAAATGGGTCGGTATCATTGGCTTAATTATTGTATTTAGTCATAATATTCTTCAACTCGTGCCGCCGTTTACTAATCCGGTGGCTAAACTGGGATGGGCGCTATTGTTCAGAACGGATTTCTTTCCCGTGAGCCCGACGTTTGCATTGTTGGTGGCCTATCCGCTGATTCCCTGGCTGGGAATTATGCTCGTCGGCTTTGCCTTTGGTCAGTTTATAGAACGCCCCATGGAGCAGCGGAAGCCTTTACTTTTACGGGCTGGTTTAGGAGCGCTGATCTTATTTGTGCTGCTTCGTTTCCTGAACATTTACGGCGATCCGGCCCCTTGGGGCGTACAGAAAACAGGATTGTTTACCTTCCTGTCGTTTATCAATGTTACTAAATATCCGCCTTCGCTGTTATACGCGTTAGTTACACTCGGCCTGATGCTGGTGTTTTTAGCAGTAATTGATGGGAAAGACAACGCTTTCACACGCTGGATGACGGTATACGGCAAAGTACCCATGTTTTACTACATCATTCACTGGTATCTCGTGCATTTATCCATGATTGGGATGGCGTTGCTTCAGGGTTATTCATTCGCTGATTTGCCAACTGGCCCCCTGAATTTTGGCCGACCTGCTAACGCGGGCATTTCGCTTGGCTTAGTATATGTTGTGTGGTTTGGTCTGATCCTTCTGCTATATCCCCTTTGTAAATGGTATGGCCGGTACAAAGCAGATCACCCGGAAATTGGCTGGCTACGGTATGTGTGAGGAAGAAGATTTATTTAGACAGATGTGTAGATTAAGGTTTTAGAAATACCACCACTATAATAAATTTTTTAATTTGTGAATTTTAGAATATTTATTGGCACTAAAATAAAAGAACACATAAAGTTTTAGCGTATATTATTTATTAAGCAGACTAAAGTTTTGTTTGTGCTAAATAATAACGTTTTTGGAGAGGTATAAACCAGTTCGCGATACAAATGTATTGGCAGACTGGTAGCTTCTTCACTAGTTATTCGGTTCAGTATATGCGTTTTCTATTGCGAATCATTGCTTTCTTCGTTGTTATACTGATCATCGTTCTTCTTGTTAATACCTTCCGTCTAACGTCGCATCAGATGGCGAACGTGCCACCGGCTGCACCGATTAGCGTGTCCGATTCGGCCGTTCAGCGATTTGCCGGAGCCATTCGAATCCCGACCGTATCCTTCACCGATTATGCCCTGACGGATACAACCCAGTTTGACAAATTCCTGACTTACATACGAGCATCTTATCCGCTCATATATCAACGACTCAAATACCAGACATTCAATCAGTATGGTATGCTATATGAATGGAAAGGCCGAAATCCAGCGCTAAAGCCAGTACTGCTAATGGCTCATTATGACGTTGTGCCTGTTATTCAGGGAACGCAACGGATGTGGAAACGACCGCCTTTTGCGGGTGTTGTTGAGGATGGATACCTCTACGGACGTGGTACGCTCGACGATAAAATGAGCGTAATGGGTCTTCTGGAATCAATCGAATATTTGTTGAAAACAGATTTCCAACCCGAACGTACGCTGTTTCTGGCTTTCGGCCAAGACGAAGAAACGACAGGAAAATTGGGTGCGCAAACCATTGCTGCTAATCTCAAAAAACGGTCAATAGCATTGGAATATGTACTGGATGAAGGGGGCGTTATTAAACCCGAAGGCGTTTCGGGAGCTAATAAACCCGTCGCTCTAATTGGCATTAGTGAAAAAGGGTATTTGAGCCTGGAGCTTACGGCCATCGGGAAAGGTGGTCACTCCTCCATGCCTCCGGCGCAAACCAGTATTGGCATGGTGGCCGAAGCCGTCAGCAAGTTAGAGCATAACCCTTTTCCAGACCGTCTGGATGGAGGAGTAGATCAACTACTGGACTACCTGGCATCGGAGGTTTCATTTGGCCAGCGGATTATCTTTGCCAACCAATGGCTCTTTGGCCCACTAATTAAGCAATCATTAGCTAAGACAAAGTCTGGAAATGCCACTCTTCGCACGACAACGGCACCCACTATTTTCAAGGCTGGAGCTAAAGACAATGTGCTGCCAATTGATGCGGTGGCCACGGTAAACTTCCGACTGTTGCCGGGCGATACGGTTGATGGCGTCATTGAACGAGTTAAAGAGATCATCGACAATGACAGCATTACCGTTAGTATTCTGGGCAAAGGAAACAACCCCGTACCGCTGGCTAATACCGAAACAACGGCTTTCCTGACTATTCATAAAACGATCAAAAGCGTTTTTCCTGACGTACTGGTCGCGCCATATGTCATGCTTGGGGCTACCGATTCCAAATATTATTCAGCCCTCACATCGTCAATATATCGTTTTACGCCACTTGCCTTATCTGATGCTGAAACCGCTGGCATTCACGGCACTAATGAGCGAATTCGTATAAAGGATTATCAGGCTATGATTTGGTTCTACGTAACGCTCATTCGCAACAGCCAACAATAAAGAGTGATTCTTTATGACAGGATTCGCAGGATAAAACAGAATTTGTTTCTGGAATATAATCCTGTTTCATCTTGTGAATCCTGTCGAAAAGAAAACCTTCCCAAACTCTATTGCATCACCGGCATTAACCGGAACATATAGCCTAGTTCTTTAACCGATACGTATAGAGATAGCCATTAGGGTCTATAGAGCACGTTATATCGCGCCCGCCTTAATGTCATCAACCACAGCTGGATCGAGTAGGGTTGAGGTATCACCAAGGTTGCTGATGTCGCCCTCGGCAATTTTACGTAGGATTCGGCGCATGATTTTGCCCGAGCGTGTCTTGGGTAATCCAGTTACAAACTGAATTTTGTCGGGCTTGGCGATGGGGCCGATAACGCGCGTAACAGTAGCCAGGATATCGCGTTTCATGAGGTCGGCATCGTGGTCGGCGGGCATTTGATCGGTAATTACATATGCATAAATACCCTGCCCTTTAATGTCATGCGGGTAACCTACCACGGCACTTTCGACCACGCCCGTATGCATATTGATGGCGTTTTCGACTTCTGCTGTACCAATGCGGTGACCTGATACATTCAGCACGTCATCGACTCGGCCCGTAATGCGATAATAACCATCCTCATCGCGCAGGCAGCCATCGCCCGTAAAGTACAGGCCCGGATAGGTAGCAAAATACGTTTGGCGGCAACGTTCGTGGTCACCGTAAGTTGTGCGCAAAATACCCGGCCACGGAAACTTCATGCACAGATTGCCACTAACGCCGTTCCCTTCGATTTCTTTCCCCGCTTCATCCACCAGAATCGGCTGGACACCCGGCAGGGGAAGCGTGGCGTAGGTCGGTTTGGTTTTGGTAATACCAGCCAAGGGCGAAATTAGAATACCGCCCGTTTCGGTCTGCCACCAGGTATCGACAATTGGGCAGCGATTTTTGCCAATGTTGTCGTCATACCAATGCCAGGCTTCTTCATTAATAGGTTCACCCACCGAGCCGAGAACCTGCAAACTGCTGAGGTCGTGGTTCGCAACTTTATCTAACCCAAAGCCCATCAAGGAGCGAATGGCGGTTGGTGCCGTGTATAAAATATTGACTTTGTGCTTGTCGGTGATATCCCAGAATCGGCCATTGTCGGGATAAGTTGGTGTTCCTTCAAAAATTACCGACGTAGCACCACAAGCCAGCGGCCCGTACACAATATAGCTATGCCCGGTAATCCAGCCAATATCAGCCGTGCAGAAATGAACCTGGCCAGGTTCGTACTGAAACACATTCTCGAACGTGTAAGCGGCATACACCATGTAGCCCCCGCACGTATGAACCACACCTTTTGGCTTGCCCGTGGAGCCGGAGGTATACAGAATAAACAGCATATCTTCGGCGTCCATTTCCTCGGC
>CAXVWN010000202.1:0-4807 GCA_964263725.1 Spirosoma sp. | reverse complement strand
TACAACCCTTTCTCACTTAGAAGAATCATTACAGCTATGAAAAATCTGTATCTACTTTCACTAATTGGCCTGTGGGCTTGCCAAGAACCTGATTGCCAGAAAGGAGCCGACCAGACAACAGGATTGGTTCTTCGCACTCTGGACAGAACTTATTCCGCGTACGATCAGAAACAGGGTGAGGACTTAAGTCGTAATGGTATTCGAATTTCTAACACAAATCAGTATAAGCAGGCGTTTGCTTACTGCTGTCAGAACCGTTTAGATAGTCTTGATTTTACGCAGTATGAGATACTTGGCTTGACCACTGTAAATAAGGGTAGTGATAGCCGCTATATCTATGACGTGAAGCGAAATGATACTGCCAAGAAGGTAACCTACACTGTTAGTGAAGAGTACTGTAATCGTTCTTCACCGACTGACGGACGCAGTAATTTTGTAGTCGTGCCTAAACTGCCCTCTGACTATCAAATCGAATATGTGCGTAATCAGTGAAATTACATAAGTTGTATTTGTTCAAGAATCCAACTCAGCGGGTGACTAACTAATTTCAATTTTTACTCTATTAACATAATGGTAGTTATAAAACAGAACTGGAAAAAGTGCAATACCTGACTATTGAAACTGTAGCCAAGTATTGCACTTTACGAATTTTAACCAATTACTTACTCCTTTTAGTACTTACTAGAATCACACCATCTTTCGCTTTGGGGCCGTATGTATCCACTAGATTATTGGTTGCACTTGACCTAAAGACAGTCATGCTTTCGATATCATTGGGGTTGATCTTAAGTTTCATAACATCCTCAAAAACAACACCATCAACTACAATAAGCGGCTTACTTTTAGAATGAGGCTGATCGTTGATTGTCATCTGTAAAGCTGCTATAGGCACAATCCCGGAACCTGCTTTATTACAAGCAGTAAAGCATAAACAAGTGCAAGCCGTTAAAACCACAGAGGTGACGTATTTAATTCTCATGGCCTAAATTGTTAGCTAAAATAAAATGACAAAAAATAAAATAGTACAAAAAAATTAACGTAGCCTAACAGGTGAGTTTTTATTAATAAATTTAGTTCTGTTTTATAACTAACTTTATGTTATGTGAAGTTGGCCAGAAATGATGTGACTATAGAAGCAAGGCCCAATCTTTGAATTATTAAATTCTGCTTTTCCTTTTGACCAATACTCCATCTCTAATTGTTGAACAAGCTTAATTACCGAAGCATCAAAACGCGGTGGCTTTGACGGATCTTTTAGAGCAGCCTGATTATAAAAAGAACTACAAACTGGAATGGGTTTGATAATTGATTAATCTTTGCCCACAGCAGTCAACTGCTGAATACGGTCATCAAAAGACTTACCAGTAGTGTTTTTTTCATACGTTTAATGGAGTAATGTGAAGATGTTCGTTAAGAGTTAATAAAGACTGAGGACGGCAGCGACAAACTCATCGGGCGTCTCCTGCGGCAGGTTGTGACCCACGCCCCGCAGGGTCTTAGTGGATACCAAATGGGTAAAATGAGCGGCAAAACTGTCGGTGGTTTCGGGCGGGTCTACACCGTCGTCGGCCCCTTGCAGCACAACGGTAGGAACGGTTATTGGGGGCTGATTCGAGAGTTGTTTTTCCAAAGCATCCAGCTTCGGATCACCCGCGACGCTACCGATCCGAAAGCGGTACGAATGCAGGACGACATCCACAAAATCCGGATTATTAAAGGAGGCTGCCGTTTGCGTGAACACTCCGTCATCGAATGCCCAAGTGGGGGAAAAGGTTTGCCAGAGATGACGGCACAGCTTGTCCCGCTCATTCAGGAGGGCATTGCGGCCCCGCTCCGAATTCAGGTAGAACCAGTACCAGTGAAGCTGCTCTTTCTGCGGAATCAAGGGAGCAGTTGCCTTCGCCGTATTCTGAAGGTTATAGGCCGTACCGCAACTAACGAGTCCCTGCACGCGCTTCGGGTACAGAGCGGCTACCACGCAGGCCGCTCGCCCGCCCCAGTCGTACCCAGCCAGCACGGCCCGTGGCAGGTTGAGGGCATCCATCAAGTCCATTAGGTCCTGCCCCAGTGCCGCCTGCTGCCCCGAACGGAAGGTGTCCGCTGAACGAAAGGTTGTAGCTCCGTAGCCGCGAAGAAACGGCGTTATGCACCGCTTGCCCGCAGCCGCCAGTTGCTTTGATGCTTCGTCATACGCATGGGTATCATAGGGAAAACCATGCAATAATATGACGGGTGGGCCATCTTTAGGCCCCACCTCGACATAAGCGACCTCCAAGGCACCGGCAAAAACGCGTTTCAGGTCCGGCTGTCCCACAAAAGACTCTATTCCCGACTGCGGATTGGTAGCCATATTGTTCTGTTTATTGGGCTGACTGGTCAGTTCATTCACGCCAACCATAGGGGTTGTAAAACCCGTTAAGACCGAAGCCGTAAGCGAACGGATCATTGTTCGGCGCTTTAATACCATTGTTAGTAAAGGTTAAGTCTCAATGTGCTTATAGGTCTGCCCTGCAAAACGGGGCCAAAATGAAAAGAGGGGTATTAGTGGCCAAGCAAGTATCTCATCAACAACTTAACAAAGCCTACTTTGATTATTTAACCGGGTTCGTTGCCCTGTAATTAGCTTAAAAAGCTACATTTTACGAGTTGAGTTAGACAGACAATAAACTAGCTTCTGCATTAAACCTCGTCTGTCTCACACAGGAGCCATTTTTGAGACGGTTACTTTTTGATGATGGTCAAGTGGCCAGCACCGGTGGACCGTTTCTACCGCGGGCTGGTCGGTAGCATGCGTTGTTTCGACAGGGAAGGGTGCCCTAGCCTTGATTGTAAACCTACTCTAACCCTCATTACGAATCCTGTTCCGTCTGCACTGGCTATGAACGCTCGGCCGGCGCAAATAAGCTTTATTTGCTACGATCAACGGGGGCCAGATTGGGGGAAGGCTCATATAAAATTTACAGTATGTCGGTAAACTCTCCTAACAAAGCCTTTACGCAGCCAAGAGTCTAGCGGCTGAAGACGTGTTTTATAACTTTATATTTACGAAAACAATATCGGAGAGTCTGTACAGGTAAAAATCATGCAGGTCCAAGTAAGTCCGGCCATTTTATTAGCCAATACCATTGTCATCATCGGCTTCTTTTCGGCTGGGTTATTATTCTTTACCGCAGCCAATCGCCAGGCTAATCGGTTTTTAGCGTTGCTGATGTTCAGCATATCCTGCTGGTTAATCGATGGGTTGTTCCGATTAGCCAACATCTACGGCCAGAACGCTAACCTTTATTTTCTGCCTATTTTCTACTCGCTGGGTTTCGGCCCGCTTATCTATCTCTATGTTCGTAGCCTTACCGATAGCCAGTTCGTGTTTACACGTCGCTATGGCTGGCATTTTCTGCCGGTTGCCCTACAGGCGGGCCTTTACATCGTCCTGTCGCTCAACACCTATGAGTTTCGGAACTGGTTCTGGCAGACGGTTCATTACCCCTTCACCTACCGGATTGAGTTCGACGGCACCTGGCTATCGCTACTAATTTACGTGGGCCTCTCGTTACGGTTGTTGCAGCACTACCGCCGATACGTGCAGGAGAATTTTTCAGAAATCAGCCAGCTCACACTCCGATGGTTGCAGGTATTATTAATTGGCCTGGCACTCATCTGCGGGCAGTGGACTTACGAGTTGATCCTGCGCGACCGGTTCAACAGCTATTACGTGCATGATTATTCGTACTGGATGTTGGGATTCGCCCTGGTTTCGATGGGCGTCGTTGGCCTGCGACAGCGCAACATGGCTCAGGTACACTTCCAACCGAATGAAGAAGCCCTCGCGCCGGTAGCCGAAAAAGCAGTTGCCAGAGTTAACGAGGATTACCTGGAACGCGTTCGTGGGTCTATGGAAGTCGATAAACTTTACCTCAATCCCACCCTTACCCTGACCGAACTGGCTCAGTATGTTGGGCTGAATTCGAAAGTGGTTTCGCAACTGATTAATGCCGGGATGAATCAATCCTTCAACGACTTCGTGAATGCCTACCGAGTGGATGAAGTAAAACGACGGCTGCGTACCAATGACCTCTCGCGCTTGACCCTGCTGGGCATTGCCTTCGAGTCCGGCTTCAATTCCAAGACCACCTTCAACCGAATTTTCAAGGAGCACACCGGTCAGTCGCCCAGCACCTTTGCTATCGCCAATAGCTAGTCCCAAATCATCTGTTGGGACGTCCCATGCTGATTCTGGGGCGCCTGGGGCCATTTTGGTCGCCACCTTTGCGTCGTTCATTCACCAAAACCACGAACGACGATGCGACTCATCCCCTTTCTTTTCGCCTGTTTTTTTGCCGTCTTCACTGCCACGACGCTGGTCGCTCAACCTTTGTCTGGCTGGACCGACAAACGTCGGATCATGCCTGATAAGCTCCGGGGCTTACCCGTTGGACTCACGCTCTGGCATACCAACAATCCCTGCGTACCGGTAAAAATCGACAGCCTTTACCTCTGGAAGCACAGCACGATGGTACGAGCGGAGGTGGCCAATCTGGAGTTTGTGGAAGTGGGCAGTTTCATCTGGTACGACGCTTCGGGCTGGCATCCGAACTTAAAGGAGAATGCCCGGGACTTTGCTCAGAATTTTGGGAATCCTGACGGCAAACTTCCGCAAGGTAAAACGTTCACGTTCGTCAAAAACTGGCGCTTCGGCCAACAACTCTACGGGGGCGACGCTCTGTGGTATATCATCGCCCGCGACAAAACCGGAAAACTCTACAAAGGGTACGGCATCATCGAAACCGAAGGAAAAACGGAGTAATTA
>CAXVWN010000201.1:0-11519 GCA_964263725.1 Spirosoma sp. | reverse complement strand
CCGCTGATACCAGATAGCTTTCACTTCGGTATAGCCCAACCATTGATCTACGTAGCCATCGCCGTCGTTGTCGCGCTTGAACTGCTTTCCTGCGTCGAAATAAGATGAATAGGTATAAGGTGGTTCAGCCGCATGCAGCGCATTAATAGCGCGCGTGTTACAAAACAGCATAAAAGGATTCACCTTCCACGGCACCTGATAAATATGGCCGTCAGTTGATGTAATTTCCCGAATTACAGCACTGTCGCAGCGAGACACGATAAATTCCCGGAAACCTTTGAGCGTATCCAACGGCACTAGCACACCGGCTTTGGCGTACATTTCTACATTGCCCTGCCACATATTGGCGTAAATGTCGGGAGTGGTTTTGCCTACCACCGATGCCAGAATAATTTCTTCGCTCGACTGCCCTTCCGGAATGGGCTGATAACGCAGAGGTTTATCGGGACGTTGCTTTAGCCATTGATTGGTAAACTCCTTCGCAAACGTAATCTCACCCGCGTTATTAGAGCACCAGAACGTGAGTGGACGATTGGAATCTTCAGTATGGGTACATCCAGCAAAAATCACCCCGACTATACCAAGAAATAACAATCGCTGCTGCATGTACTTCATTAAAGGACTAATGTAACCGTTATTAATGCAAACATACCTGTAAACAATTATACTTTACTCATTGCAAGTCATTCTCAAAGCCAGGGAGCGGCTACTTGACCATAGAATCAGACTACACATTAATAGCGCGTGGAGAAGCTCGTAAGTCAAACGGAAGAAATCCTTCGTTTGAAATACGCCCCGACCTTGCTAACTTTGAGTATGGAAAATTTCGTGGTCTCGGCCCGCAAGTACCGCCCTGCCACCTTCGACACCGTCGTGGGCCAGGAGCACATTACTACCACACTCAAGAACGCAATCAAGACCAATCATTTAGCATCAGCGTTTCTGTTCTGCGGACCGCGTGGTGTTGGCAAAACCACTTGTGCCCGAATTTTGGCCAAGACAATAAATTGTCAAAACTTGACTGCGGAAGGGGAAGCTTGCGACCAATGCGAATCCTGCGTGAGCTTTAACCGGAATGCTTCCTTTAATATTCATGAGCTGGATGCGGCCTCAAATAACTCGGTTGAGGACATCCGCAGCTTGATCGACCAAGTCCGAACACCACCACAAGCGGGCGCGAAATACAAAATTTATATTATTGACGAGGTGCATATGCTCTCGACGCAGGCGTTCAACGCGTTTCTAAAAACGCTTGAGGAACCACCGGCCTATGCCATTTTTATTCTGGCAACAACGGAGAGACATAAAATCCTGCCGACAATTTTATCGCGCTGTCAAATCTTTGATTTTAACCGGATTCAACCGGGCCATATTGCGGCTCACCTTGCCGACATAGCCCAAAAAGAAGGCATTACAGCCGAAACCGAAGCCCTCGAACTCATCGCCCAAAAAGCCGATGGTGGCCTTCGCGATGCGCTCTCAATGTTCGACTTGAATGTAACATTCGCGGCTGATCGGATTATTCGCTACAAGGAAGTGCTTGATAATCTGCACATTCTCGATTACGATTATTATTTTAAGCTGACCGATTTATTACTGGCGGGTAACCTGCCTCAGAGTTTACTGACGGTCGATGAAATTCTGCGCAAGGGTTTCGACGGCCACCAGTTTGTGGTTGGATTATGCCGCCACTTTCGCGATTTGCTGGTTTGTAAGGATGCCGCTACGGTTCAATTATTGCAAGTGACCGAAAATGTTCGGCTGCAATACCTCAACCAGGCGGTTCGTGCGCCTATGTCGTTTTTGTTATCGGCGTTGAGCATTGGCGGGCAGTGCGACATGAATTACAAACAGGCCAAAGATCAACGGCTACACGTCGAATTATGGTTGATGAAGCTGGCGAATCTGCGCAACCTGCTCAACTGGGAGGCTATGCCCGACGTTTCGATTAACGGCGGGCGAAATGGCGAGCCTAGTGCCATTGGGCAAGTGATTTCGGATACGGTGGGACCAATGGTCTCCGAAAAAAAAAACTCCGAACACCCCCCACACAATCCCTCACCCTCGCCTGATGAAGTCAGAAAACCAGATTTAGTCAAAACAGTTCAGTCTGCCAACAACCAGATACCCGAAACGCATCCCGTCACGAGTGAGCCCGTGAATGGCTATCATTCTACTGCGCCCACGAATGGCACATTGGTAAACGGAACGGTTCATCAAAATGGACAGGCTCCTGCCACAAACGACGTTGCAACGGCTCCAGCCAAACCGCAAATAGCCCCGCCACAACGCCCAGCTACTAGCCGGTTACGTTCTACAGTTCCGTTAACGGCAGGTCCGGCGCTCACCTCAACTGATACAGTTGTAGACGTGGCCCCAATAGCCCCGGCCCGGCCGGATAAGTCCTTTACTTTTGAGGAATTACAGGATATCTGGCACTCATTTTCCAAAATCAGACAGCAGCAAAACGACTCTGCTACAGAGCAGTTGGTGCTAAACCGGGAATTGACTCTCAATGGCACAGTCATCCACCTGACACTAGATAATACGCTGCAAATAGGCTATTTGACCGACGTAAAGCCCGATCTGATGGCTTACCTACGGACAGAACTACAGAATAGTCAGATTCAGCTTGAGCACAAAGTGACGCTACAGGAAGTGAAGAAAATGATTTACAGTTCGCAGGACAAATTCAATTTCTTAGCCGAAAAGAATCCCGCCCTGCACGAATTAAGGAAGGTGCTAAATCTGGAAGTGGATTATTAACCCTTATACGCTTTCGCTTCCCGGAGCAACGCTTTGTATTGCCCAACAGCAAGCGCTTTTTTATAATATATTTTGGCTCGATTTTTATCATTGGCGCGGGCCGAAATTCGTGCCAGACCAGCATAGGCAAACGCGTGGTATTCCTTTGTATAAGGGTCGTTGAAGGGCAATCGAAGCGCCAGCTCGTAAGATTCGGCCGCTTCTTTATCGTTTTTATCCGCAAATTCAGCTAACATTCCGGTGAATGTATTGACCGCCAGTGGCACCAATTTATTTGACATTTGCTTTAGGTGCTGTATGTAAGGCCGCGCTTCGGCATAGCGGCCAGCCAGTAGAAGAGCTTCGGCATTACTCATACCAAACAAAGGATTATTAGGGTATTTGTCGGCTAAATATTTCGCATAAATAGTTGCCCGGCCTGGGTTCATTTCATGCTTAAGGTATATGTGAGCCAGATAATAATTGGCTGCCGGTCGCATGAAAACACCCTTTTTAGTGGCTATATCCATTTGCTTCAGACCTTGTGCCATATCGCCATCCTCGAAAAAAAACATGAATGGTTTTACAATGGAATGATCCATCGGGTAACGCTCGATGTAGTAGTTGTAAAGGCCGTTAGTAAAATAAAAATCAGGGTTTTTGCCGGCTAAGACAAAGCCTTCCCGGAGGTAATTATAAGCCTTTTTTGACTCGCCAATGGCTTTTAGCGACTCGTTTTTGTTGTTGTGGAGCGAGGCTAAATAGCTATGTGCCGTCAACGCAAAAAACACACCTTCAGGATCGTTTTCGTTTTTGTCGAGTATCTGCTTTGCCAGTGCCAGTCCCTGATCGACAGCCTGAATGAATTGCGCGGTGGCCGCTTTATTTTCGTGCAAGGGCAAATATTGTAGTTCCAGCTCAGTAGCCCGCAAAATTGGCCCAATAGGATGCTGTGGATAGCGGGCCTGAATCTGACGAATTGACTCATCAGCTTCCGTAAATTCAAAATTATAAATGTTATCCAGCGTTTTTAGGATTGTCTGCTGAACAGCCGGATCAGTCAGTGCCTGCGCTTGTCCTGACAGAGATACGCCAATGAAACTGACGAAGAAAAGCCATTTCTTGAGGAATGGTGTATGTAGTGTCAAAATGTTGTTGTTTGATTCTATACAGCCGGAACTGTACTTTTGTTCATGGCGTATTATCTAACGAGGGCTATACGCAAAAGTTTTTTCCATGATTCATTACGAACAATTTGTCTTAAATAACGGCCTGCAAGTATTCGTCCACGAAGATGAATCCACGCCAATGGCCGCCGTTAACATCCTATATAATGTTGGCTCCCGCGATGAAGATCCCGGCAAAACGGGCTTTGCCCACTTATTTGAGCATCTAATGTTTGGTGGGTCGCGGCATATACCAAGTTACGATGAACCCTTGCAAAAGGTTGGTGGCGAAAACAATGCCTTCACCAGCCCCGACATTACAAATTATTATATTACCCTCCCGGCAGCCAATCTGGAAACGGCGTTCTGGCTCGAATCAGACCGGATGCTGGGGCTTTCATTCGATCCGCAAGTGCTCGACGTGCAGCAAAAAGTAGTGATCGAAGAATTTAAACAGCGATATCTGAACCAACCTTACGGCGATGTCTGGCTTAAACTTCGGCCCTTGGCTTACCAGCAGCATCCTTACCGCTGGGCAACCATCGGCAAAGACATTAGCCATATCGAAGATGCTACATTAGACGACGTAAAAGCCTTTTTCTTTAAGTATTATCTCCCCAACAATGCGGTTCTGGTGGTGGCTGGCAATGTAACCGTCGATCAGGTTAAACAATTGTGTACCAAGTGGTTCGCGCCTATTCCGGCGGGAGAACCCTATATTCGTCAGCTCCCGGCAGAACCGGAACAGACCGAAGCCCGGAAGCTGGAAATGTCGGCCAAAGTGCCGTTGAACGGTTTATACAAAGCTTACCATATGCCGGGACGTTTTGATCCTAGTTTTCCTGCCGCCGATCTTTTGGGCGATATGCTCGGCCGAAGTAAATCATCACGTTTATATCAAAATCTGCTGCGTACCAATCCCCTGTTCAGCAGTGTAAACGCATACATTACAGCTTCCATCGACCCCGGTTTGCTGATTATCCAGGGCAACTTAAATAAAGGCGTTTCGCTGGAAGAAGCTGATGCCGCTGTCGAATCGCTCGTGCAAGAATTCATTGACCAGACTGTGACCGACGAGGAGTTAGCCAAAGTAAAAAACCAGGCCGAAGCAACGCTTGCATTCTCGGAAGTGGAATTGCTAAACCGCGCCATGAACCTTGCCTACGCAGCGAACGCGGGCAATCCCGACTTAGTCAATCAGGAAGCCGCCCAAATTCAGGCTGTTACGCCCGACGATGTTCAGGCAATGGCCCGGCGAGTGCTACGTAAAGAAAACTGTTCGACCTTGTATTATAGGGTAGCCGACGCACTGGCTGAGTAGCTTGAAAATTAAACGGCAATGGAAACTTCTTATCAACCCAAAGCTTTACTGCCTGGCCAACTGCAAAAACTCTCGCAGGAAGTCAAGCAGACTCTTACTGAACTTTATGGTGACCGCCTTAACCGTGTAATTCTATTCGGATCTTATGTCCGTGGCGATTTCCATGCCGAATCGGACGTAGATTACATGGTGGTTTTGAACGATGAAAATGTAAAGACAGGGCAGGAAATTTGGTTTTTTGGGGAACGGGCCAGCGATTTAACGGATAAATTTGGCGTATTTGTGTCCTTTAAACCAACATCTCTAGCGAAGTATACGTCTTCAGATTTACTTTTCTATCAAAACGTTCGTCGCGAGGGGAAAACGCTATGAGTACAGTTGGGAATTATATGCTGATTGCCGAAGATTGCTTACAAGAGGCAATTATTCTGTATCAGAATGAAAAATACAGAGGATCCTGTGGTAGAGCTTATTATGCTTACTTCGACGCCATTCGTGCCTTGCTGGCTACTAAAAATATTACCACCAAGTCGCACGGTGCCGTACGAGGTTTATTTAGCGCTAATTTTATAAAGGAAGGGCCATTTAGCAAGCAGGATTCGACATTATTGAACGAGTTATTTGAGTTGCGCCAAGCAGGAGAGTATGATCCAGATGAAGACATTTCCGACTTAGATGCAAAAAAAGCTATTGATGTAGCCTCAGAATTTCTTCTTCAAACCGAAGCTTATTTACGCGAAAACGGTTTTGCCTCATGAAAATTCGCGTAGGGCAAGGATACGACGTCCACCGACTGGAAGAAGGCCGGGCGTTTTGGTTGGGGGGCATTCAGATTCCAAGTACATTCGGGCCGGTTGGGCATTCGGATGCCGATGTGGTTTGCCATGTGCTGTGCGATGCTCTGCTGGGAGCCGCTAACATGCGCAATATCGGCTATCATTTTTCCGACAAAGATCCACGCTGGAAAGGCGTGGATAGTAAACTCTTGCTGGCCGAAGTGCTTAGAATGGTGCGGGGTGCAGGGTATGAAATCTCGAATGTAGACGTAACGGTCGTGTTGCAGGAGCCAAAACTCAATCCGCACATTCCGGCCATGAAAACGTGTCTGGCCAATGTAATGGCTATTCCTGAAGACGATATTTCGATCAAAGCGACCACTTCCGAGCACATTGGCTTTGTAGGCCGGAGCGAAGGCATTGCAGCACATTGTGTGGCGCTTATCTTTAGGGATTAGTTTGTAAATACAACTTGTTTATGAAACGTCTGATTTATTTCCTTGCACTTTTGCTGCCGGGCTTAATTGCCTGCGGCCAAACCCCAAAAACAACTCAACCCGCCGAGCCACTGGGCTTCGAAGAATATGATCCTGTTTCGACGCTGAAAGTGCCGGAACATAAATTAACCCATTCCAAATACCCGTTCATTGATGTTCACAATCACCAGTGGGACATGGATAAGGCGAATCTGCGGCCTCTCCTTGCTCAGATGGACAGCCTGAATATGGGCATTATGATTAATCTGAGTGGTCGGGGTTGGGGAAACGTAGCGCAGGGTACCCAGTTTTTCGATAACGCGCTAGCCAACGCGAACAAAACAGATGCAAAACGATTAGTGCTGTTTACGAACCTTAATTTCGACGATATTGGTCGGAAAGGCTGGACCGAAGAAGCTGTTGCGATGCTGGAAGCGGATATTAAGAAAGGGGCACATGGGCTAAAGATTTTCAAGAATCTGGGCTTGAATAATAAAGACGAATCAGGCCACCGCGTTGCGGTAGATGACCCACGCCTGGACCCAATTTGGGCAAAATGTGGCGAGCTGGGCGTTCCTGTACTGATTCATACCGCCGATCCTAAGCCGTTTTGGGATCCGATGGACCGTTACAACGAACGGTGGCTCGAACTCAAGCTACACGGTGGCCGTAAACGAGCAGCCAACGACCCTGTTCCCTGGGAAAAACTCATCGCCGAGCAGCATAATGTATTCCGCAAGCATCCGAAAACGGCCTTCATTGCCGCGCATATGGGTTGGTATCCGAACGACCTGAACAAGCTCGACAGTTTGATGACCGTCTTCCCAAATATGAATGTTGAAATTGGCGCTGTCATTGCCGAATTAGGGCGTCAGCCGAGAGCAAGCCGGAGGTTTTTCGAGAAGTATCAGGACCGGATTCTGTTCGGGAAAGACAGTTGGGTACCATCAGAATACACAACTTATTTCCGCGTGCTGGAAACTGACGATGAGTACTTTCCTTACCACAAAAAATACCATGCGTTCTGGCGAATGTACGGCATGGGATTGCCGGATGAAGTGCTAAAAAAAGTGTATTATAAAAATGCCCTTCGCATTATTCCGGGCCTGGATAAGAGCCAGTTTCCAAAGTAGTCTTGTATCCGACAGCAAGATGCTGTTGGTGTTAGTAAGCCACCGACCACCGACAACATCTTGCTGTCGGATACATTTATGAAAATCACCCAAATCTCCCTCTACGCTTACGGCATTCCGCTTAAAGCGCCAATCGCCATTTCGCTGGGTACCATTGATGATACCCGAAATATTCTGGTCGAAATTCAAACCGACGAAAGCATTACAGGCTGGGGCGAAGGCTCGCATTTATGGATGATCGTTGGCGAAACGCAGGCATCGGGGCTGGCCGCTGCGAACGACATGGCCCGCCTGTTGATCGGTCGCGACCCGCTCGATATTGAGGGTTGTATAAACAGCTTAACACGGTATCTGCCCGGCCACCCTACCACACGCTCGGCTTTCGACATGGCGCTCTACGACATTGCTGCCAAAGCCGCCCGTATGCCACTTTACCAGTTTTTGGGTGGGTCAAAACGGTCGCTGGTTACCGACGAAACGATTTATATCAACACGCCCGAGCGAATGGTTGAAGATGCGCTACGCATTCAGGCAAAGGGTGCTGAAGCGATTAAAGTCAAACTCGGCACAAACCTGCGCGACGATATTGGGCGTGTAGAAGCAATTCGGAATGCCATCGGTGATGCAATTCCTATCCGCACCGACGCCAACCAGGGTTGGGATGTTGTGACGGCACAAGCTGTTTTGCGGGCCATCGGCGGCTGGAATGTCCAATATTGCGAACAGCCAATAAAACGCCATGATATTGCCGGTTTGCGGCAGATCCGTCAACGTTCAACCGTACCGATTATGGCTGATGAAAGCCTGTTCGACGCGACCGATGCCATTCGGCTTGTACGCGAAGAAGCGGTCGATTATTTCAACATCAAACTCTCCAAGAGCGGAGGTATTTTTGAAGCGCTCAAGATCAACGCTATAGCCGAAGCCGCCGGAATTCCGTGCATGATCGGTTGTATGTCGGAGTCAAGGCTGGCGCTGACAGCGAACGCACACTTTGCGTCTGCTCGGCACAATGTGCGTTTCTACGATTTGGATGGCTGTTTTGAACATGCTGATGATCCTGTTTACGGCGGAATAACGTATACAGACTACCAGATTGAACTCCCCGAAACGCCAGGCATCGGTGCCGAAGTGGATGCTGCGTTTTTGAAAAAATGCACGCAGGTTAATGTAAAATGAACCGCGCGGGCGGCCCCCGGATGTGAAATGTAAAACGGGGGCCACCACGCATTATTCATTATAAATTGTCCATTAACCATTTTACATTAACCCTTCATGATCATTACCACTGTTCAATCTGACGCTGATGTGCGTGGCATTCTGGCTTTGCAACAAGCCAATCTCCGAAAAAACGTACCGATTGATGTGCAAGTTGATCAGGGTTTTGTAACGGTTGAGCATGACCCGAATGTATTAACCCGCATGAATCAGGCCGCCCCGAGTGTCATTGCCAAAGACGGCGATACGGTTGTGGGTTACGCATTGACGATGTTGCCCGAATTTGGTGCCGACGTACCGGAATTATTACCCTTGTTTACCCTCATCAATTCGCTCAATTACAAAGGAAAACCACTACAAAGCTATTCCTGGTACGTAATGGGGCAAGTTTGTGTGGCCGAAGGTTATCGGGGCCAACAGGTATTTGACCGGATGTTTCAACATCATCACGAGGTCTATGGTGACCGCTATCGGTTACTCATAACTGACATTTCGGCCAATAATACCCGCTCGTTGCGGGCTCACAACCGCGTTGGTTTTGAAACGATGCACGAGTTCCATGACCCAACCATCGGCGAAACGTGGGTAGTTGTCTTGTGGGATTGGCAGAAGTAGAAAGTTTAGGACAAGCCGTTTTAGCCTTACACGACCAGGTTGGAGCCTGGCCCAGACCCTAAACCGAAATGCGAATACTCCTGCCCTTCCTGTTTATTACGTCCTCTCTGTTTGCCCAACCCCTTCCACAAACGTTTATTCCCGCCAAGTCGCCCGCTGAAGCTGGTTTTTCAGCCGACCGATTGAAACGGTTAGATACCTGGTTACAGGGATTGATCGATAAGGATATCGCACCGAATGCCGTGACGTTTATAGCACATCGCGGCAAGATTGTGCATTATAAAGCCTTCGGATACAGTAATTTAGAAAAGAAAATCCCGCTAAAGCGCGACGATCTGTATCGCATTGCATCCCAGTCGAAAGCCATCACAACCACAACGCTGATGACGTTGTACGAAGAAGAAAAGTTTTTATTAGACGACCCGATCTCTAAATATATACCGGCGTTCAAAAACCCGAAAGTGCTGGTTAAATACGACAAAAAAGACCCGGTTGGCGGTAGTTTTGATACACGTCCTGCAAAAGGGGAAATCACGATTCGGCAGTTACTGAGCCATAATGCAGGCATTCCTTATGAGCATCCGCTCGACCAGCGACCAGAATTTAAAATACCTTTCTTCAATTCGACCGAGCCAGATAAACTCGAAGATGTCATTAACAAACTTGCGAAACGTCCCTTAATGCGCGACCCCGGCACTGACTCTACCGGCGCGGGTTTCACCTACGGTCTCAACATTGATATTCTTGGGCGCCTGATTGAAATACTATCGGGTAAACCATTCGATGTAGCCATGCGCGAGCGGGTGCTGGAGCCTCTCGGCATGGTGGATACCTATTTCTATTTACCCGACAATAAAGCCAGTCGTTTAGTAGAGTTGTATAGCAAGACGAGCATGGACAAACCACTGGTGTTGCATACGAATGAAGCTTACCGACATTTTGCCACATCGGGTGCAAAAACGTTTTTCTCAGGAGGAGCTGGCTTAGTTAGTTCGGTAGAAGATTACGCCAAACTTTGCCAGATGCTACTCAATGGCGGCACGTTTAACAACAAACGGATTCTGGGACGAAAAACGGTCGAGATGATGCTTCGGAATCAGATCGGCGCGGCCGAAGTATGGGATCGAAAGGATAAATTCGGTCTTGGTTTTCAATTAATAACCGAGAATTCGCACTATGGCGATCAGGCAACACCCGGCTCCTATACGTGGGGTGGCATGTATTGTTCCGAGTTTACCATCGACCCAAAAGAAGAACTTATTCTGCTGATTTTCACGAACGTACAACCCTACGCCTACTATAGTGACTTTGTAAAGAAATTCCGTATTGCGGTGTATCAGGCATTGGAGTAAACACGGGATTGTAACACCTTTCGTTGTTTATGGACCATACGTTATCAATTAGTCACTAAAATCGAACTGTTATGAATCCGCAAAAAACCGCCGTTGTTTTGATCGAGTATCAAAATGATTTTACATCGCCGGGTGGCAGTCTGCACGACGCCGTTAAAGGTGTCATGGAATCAACTAATATGTTGGCTAATACGCTTGACCTCGTCGCGAAAGCTCGCGAAACCGGAGCGGTAGTCATTCATTCACCCATTAGTTTTCAGGAAGGTTATTTTGAAATCACCAAGCACCCATATGGCATTCTGAAGGGCGTAGTAGATAGCAAATCATTCCGAAAAGGCTCATGGGGCGTTGACATTATCGACTCAATGACTCCCCAGCCCGGCGATATTGTGCTGGAGGGCAAACGTGGTCTAGATGCATTCGCCAGCACAAATCTCGATTTCATCCTCCGCAGCAAAGGCATTGAAACTATTGCACTGGGTGGTTTTCTGACCAATTGCTGCGTGGAATCCACAATGCGATCGGGCTACGAAAAAGGGTTTGAAGTTATTACCCTCACCGACTGTACAGCCACACTAAGCGAGGAAGAACAAGCGTTTGCCTGCGCTAAAAACTTCCCGATGTTTTCAAAACCCATGACCCATAACCAGTTTTTAGATGAACTGACGGGCGAAGTTGTTCAGGAAGTAGAAACTCGCGGTTATTCAGCTTAAATCA
>CAXVWN010000200.1:0-6872 GCA_964263725.1 Spirosoma sp. | reverse complement strand
TTTTTGGTGCGATTTTGATTTGGATAATGTACGAGAACAAAAATAAATACCTCCCATTGGTAAGTTAGACAACCTAAAAAATGCCAGTAGTTAACATGTTTTTTTATAGGTGGGGAGGATAAAAAATTCAGCAGCAGTTTGCCACTTTTTATTCGGACTTGACATGTTTGACCAAACATTTATTTAATATCAACATTTACAAATCCAGCGATTCATGAAAATATTATTTTCATGAATCGCTGGATTTGTTGCATAGCTTACCACTAAGACGAAAGGCTTTATGATAAATTATATTCTTGCTTTTATCATATAGGCCCTGCAACATTTTCGCTTTTCGAAGCAGATTATAGCCATTGGACATAAAATCTTTCTATTTTATATTTGCTCCCGTGTCAATTTTAGCGGGCTATTTTACAATAAACGATACAATACGAATGCAGGACATCGTCAACAAGTTAAAGTTCAAGAATAACGGCGTTGTTATTAACGCACCAATAGCCATTGAGAAAGAGTTTGAAAAGCTCGGCTTTACAACAAACTTTAATAAACAAGCAAAGAGCACAAACACGTTGGTTTTTATCAATAACAACAAAGAGTATGTAGACTTTCTTAAAACAGATTTGAAAAATGTTGAATTAGATAGTGTTTTATGGTTTGCTTACCCCAAAGGAACATCAAAAGTTAAAACAGACATCAACAGAGATATCATTCGTGTTACAGCCGAAGATTTTGGTATAAAAACAGTAACAGCTATTTCCATCAACGAAACTTGGAGCGCTTTACGTTTTAGACCCATTGATAAGGTAGGAAAGTAGCGCCGGAAAAACTTACGCCAATATGGGATAACGTTCCCTGCATGCCCATAACGCAGGTACTAAACCGTTTGGCCGAAGTAACGAGGAGAATAGAAATACTAGTTTTCTGTTATAACAAATCATTTCTGTTCTCTTATCGGCTACAACTCCGCAAATTAAATGAGGTCGTAAATACATAAATCGGCCACAATACGGTTTTACACTCAAATTAACTGTTTGAACTAAAATCGCTATTTACTGGACGAATGGCGAGATTTGGAAGTCAATAAGATTGATCAATTTTGTAGCCATGTTTCTCGACCGTAGCGATACCAGAGCAAACACAATAGAAAATACAGAGACTAGTTATCTTCTACAGCTATGAGTACCCCAAAAACCCTGTTTGATAAAGTATGGGATGCACACGTCGTCCGGCAGGTTAAAGATGGCCCCGATGTGTTGTTCATCGACCGGCATTTTATCCACGAAGTAACCAGTCCCGTTGCGTTTTTGGGCCTTGAAGGCCGGGGCGCACCCGTAATGTTTTCCGGACGTACGTTTGCTACTGCCGATCATAACACCCCAACGCTAAACCAACACCTACCGGTAGCCGATTTGCTGTCGGCAAATCAGTTGGCGGCACTGGAACGCAATGCCACCAAATATAACATTTCGCACTGGGGCCTTGGGCACATCAAAAACGGTATCGTTCACGTAGTAGGACCAGAAAATGGCATCACACTACCCGGCATGACTATCGTTTGTGGTGATTCGCATACCTCCACACATGGTGCATTCGGCGCTATCGCATTCGGTATTGGCACGTCAGAAGTTGAAATGGTTTTGGCAACTCAATGCATTATGCAGCCAAAGCCGAAGAAAATGCGTATTACCGTTAACGGGAAAGCGGGAAAAGGTGTACTATCGAAAGACGTGATTCTGTATATCATTTCGCAAACGTCTGCCAGCGGTGCCACAGGTTATTTTGTGGAATATGCAGGCGAGGTATTTGAGAATATGAGCATGGAAGGCCGGATGACGGTTTGTAACATGACCATAGAAATGGGCGCACGAGGTGGCATGATTGCTCCTGACCAAACTACGCTCGACTATTTGAAAGGTCGCGAACTGTCGCCCAAAGGCGAACAGTGGGACAAACTGGTTCCTTACTGGCAAACGCTCAAAACCGACGAAGGCGCTACATTCGACCTCGATCTTACCTTCGATGCCGCCGACATTGAGCCGCAGATTACGTATGGTACTAATCCTGGATTGGGAACGGGCGTAACGCATCAGATTCCTATGGCTGATACAGTGAAAGACGGATCGGCGAGCTATAAAAAATCGCTACAGTATATGGGCTTCGCCGAAAACGAAACCATGCTGGGTAAGCCGGTCGATTTTGTTTTTCTCGGTAGTTGCACGAATGGGCGTATTGAAGATTTCCGGGCGTTTGCTTCTATTGTGAAAGGACGTCAGAAAGCCAGCAATATAACGGCCTGGTTAGTGCCGGGATCGCACGTTGTTGAGAAGCAAATCAAAGACGAGGGTATTCTGGACATTCTGACGCAGGCTGGTTTTGAGTTGCGTCAACCCGGTTGTTCCGCCTGTCTGGCCATGAACGAAGACAAAATTCCAGCGGGTAAATATGCTGTTTCAACATCGAACCGCAATTTCGAAGGTCGTCAGGGGCCAGGTGCACGCACACTATTGGCTAGTCCATTAGTAGCTGCCGCAGCCGCCGTTACAGGCATAGTAACAGATCCTCGTGGGTTGATGGAAAATGTATAATTAATAATGAAGGTTTCGGCTAATAAAATCAGGTTGAAACCGCATTCTCTGTTTTCATTATTCATTCGGTCCGCCGTTGCTCTCCATTATACATTATTAAAAAAATGGCTTACGAAAAATTCACCATACTCCGTAGCAGTGCCGTTCCCATGCCAAATGAGAACGTTGACACTGACCAAATTATCCCTGCCCGCTTCCTGAAAGCCACTGAACGCAAAGGATTTGGCGATAACCTCTTCCGCGATTGGCGTTATAACAACGACAATACGCCCAAAGCTGATTTTGTCCTGAACATGCCAACGTATTCCGGCAAAATCCTGGTTGGGGGCAAAAATTTCGGTAGCGGTTCGAGCCGTGAACATGCGGCATGGGCTATTTACGATTATGGCTTCCGCTGTGTCGTGTCGAGTTTCTTTGCCGATATTTTCCAGAATAATTCCATAAATGTCGGTATCCTGCCCGTACAGGTTAGCCCTGAGTTTCTGGCAAAAATCTTTGCGGCTATCGAAGCTGATCCGAAGACTGAACTGGAAGTAAACCTGCCTACGCAGACCATCACGTTGTTGGCTACGGGTGAGAGCGAAAGCTTTGCCATTAACGAGTATAAAAAGCACAATCTCACCAACGGTTACGACGATATCGACTATCTATTATCAATGGAAGAAGAAATCGCAGCTTTCGCTGAAACGCGACCATTTTAAAGAATGAAAGAATGAAAGAGTGAAAGAGTGGCTGAGCACATACTTATCAGCTATTCTTTCACTCTTTCATTCTTTCATTCTTTCGCTCTTTAAACATGAAACGTCGCTACATTGAAATCATGGACACGACACTTCGCGATGGTGAACAAACCAGCGGAGTGTCGTTTTCAGCCTCTGAAAAACTGGCTTTAGCCCAGTTACTGCTCACCGAGGTTAAAGTCGATCGGGTTGAAGTAGCCTCCGCACGAGTATCGGCGGGTGAGTTGGAGGCCGTACAGCAGATTACCCGTTGGGCTGCCGGAGCCGGTTTGCTCCACAAAATCGAAGTACTAACCTTCGTGGACGGGCAAGCCTCCCTTGACTGGATGCATGCATCAGGCGCGAAGGTGATGAACTTACTGACAAAAGGATCGATCAATCACCTAACGCATCAGCTCAAGAAAACGCCGGAGGAACACTTTGCCGACATTCAGCAGATTATCAGCAAAGCCCAGCAGCTTGATTTACAGGTGAATGTATATCTGGAAGACTGGAGCAACGGTATGCGAAACTCGCCGGACTATATACTTCAGTTTCTGGATTTTCTTCAAACGCAACCAATCCGTCGAATATTACTACCCGATACACTTGGTGTTTTAACTCCCGCCGAGACCTATGCGTTTATCAGCCCACTGATCAGCCGCTACCCAAACCTACACTTCGACTTTCACGCTCACAACGACTATGATCTCAGCATCGCAAACGTGATGGAGGCTATTCGGGCGGGAGCACATGGAATACACTTGACTGTTAATGGACTGGGTGAACGAGCGGGTAATGCACCAATGGCCAGTGCCATTGCTGTGTTGCGCGACTTTATGCCGGAAGTGAAAACGGGTGTTGTCGAGAAATCACTGTATCAGGTTAGCAAAATTGTCGAGACGTTTTCGGGACTACGCATTCCTGACAATAAACCCGTAGTTGGTGATAATGTGTTTACCCAAACAGCCGGTATCCATGCCGATGGCGATAAAAAAAATAACCTTTACTTCAATACATTATTACCCGAACGTTTTGGCCGGAAGCGCAGCTATGCTCTGGGAAAAATGTCGGGAAAGGCTAATATCGAGAATAACCTCCGTGAATTAGGCATTCAGTTGTCAGAAGACGATCTCAAAAAGGTAACACAACGGGTTATTGAATTGGGCGACCAGAAAGAGGCTGTCACGCGTGAAGATTTACCCTATATTATCTCCGATGTATTGAATACGACCGCTACCGTATCGAGAGTAGAGGTACTTAATTATGTATTGACGCACTCCAAAGATCTCAAGCCTTCGGCCACGCTCCGCGTTCGCGTTGCTGAGGAGCAATTTGAAGAAAGCGCACAGGGCGATGGACAATATGACGCGTTTATGAATGCGCTGAAGAAGATTTACGGCAAAAAGAAATTGACCTTACCCTTATTAACCGACTATGCAGTGCGAATTCCAACGGGAGGCCGGACAGACGCTCTTTGTGAAACGATTATAACGTGGAAACATAATAACCGCGAATTTAAAACCCGGGGCCTTGATTCTGATCAAACTGTATCAGCCATAAAGGCAACCCAAAAAATGCTGAATACGCTGGATTAAATATACTTAAGGGTTTTATTTCCAATATCGGAGCCGAATCAACGACCACCGTTAGCAAGCAAGCATTGTATTCATCCAAGCAAAAAGGAGTATTGAATAATTCGGAAATTGTGGTATATATGCCCTTTAGAAGAGTACCAACGAGTCATTTTTGTATTTATAGCAATTCGTTTAATAACTTCGTATCTGTAAAATACTGGACAAAATGTTGTTACGTTCAATTCGTCTCCCAACTTTATGAGTCAGGCAAAACAAACGGCGGAAAAAGTAGAATACAATGGTTCAGACAATTTGGCTATTATGAGCCATGCTGTCAACTATAATAGTTGTCTTTATAATTGTGTAGCCCGCGATATTCGTCCTGGTGAATCAATATTAGACTTTGGGGCTGGTAATGGTGAATATGCCAACCGTTTTCCACTGGGAAGTGTCGATGCAGCCGAGATTGACCCTGACCTTTTACCACTGATCAAACAGCCCGTTTACACAGACATTAGACAGTTAACTAAAAGGTATGATTTGATTTATACAATCAATGTATTAGAGCATATTGAACAGCACGGCGAAATGGTGAAGGAATTATATACTAAGCTCAAACCAGGAGGCCGAATAAAAGTATTTGTGCCCGCCCGTCAGGAGATTTTCAGCAATATGGACGAGCATGTTGGTCATTATCGGCGTTATGACAAAAAGCTGGTTAGTCAGATTCTGGAAGAAGCCGGGCTACGTGTTACAGATTGTCGATATTATGATTTTGCAGGCTATTTTATCTCTTTGCTTTACAAATGGCTCGGTAAGGACGGGCGGATTACGAAAGAGTCAGTAATTTTTTATGATCGACTCATCTTTCCAATAAGTCGATTACTCGATAAGGTAACGGTTGGGCAAATTATTGGTAAAAATGTCATTGCTGAAGCTATAAAGCCTTAATGAGATAAGCTCAACTCTGTCTGATTTTTTCTTATTTCAGTTAATTCTCGCATCTTAAACGAGCGACGAACGAAATTTAGCCTATTCCTTCGTTTTGTCACTCCGCACCGGCGACCCGGTTTTTTTCTTTTCAAAATGAAAAAACACATTGTAGTTATTGCCGGTGATGGCATCGGTCAGGAAGTAACAGCGGTTGGAAAACAAGTGCTGGATGCAATTGCAAAAAAATACAATCATGAGTTCACGTACGATACGGCACTAATTGGCCACGCGGCTATTGAAGCTACCGGGAACCCACTACCCGACGAAACGATCACCAAGTCAAAAGCATCAGATGCTATTCTGTTCGGAGCCGTTGGGCATCCTAAATATGATAATGACCCTTCGGCTAAAGTTCGACCGGAACAAGGTCTATTAGGTATCCGTAAAGCATTGGGTTTGTACGCCAATCTCCGCCCAATTAAACTTTTTGATGAGCTCTTAAGCGCATCCAGCATTAAACCAGAAATCCTTAAAGGAGCTGACATCCTGTTTTTTCGCGAATTAACGGGCGATGTCTATTTTGGTGAAAGAGGACGTACAGACGATGGAAATACCGCTTACGACACTATGATTTACAGTCGCTATGAAGTCGAGCGTATTGCGATTAAAGCGTTTGATGCGGCTATGACCCGTCGTAAGAAGCTTTGCTCAGTTGATAAAGCAAACGTACTGGAATCATCACGTTTATGGCGTGAAGTTGTGCAGGAAATTGCTCCACGTTATCCGGAGGTAGAAGTTGAGCATCAGTTTGTTGATGCAGCCGCGATGTTACTCATTAAAGACCCCAAGCGGTTCGACGTTGTTGTAACAGGTAATTTATTCGGCGACATTTTAACCGACGAGGCCAGCCAGATTGCGGGATCAATGGGCATGTTGGCATCGGCATCTATAGGTGATACCACAGGTTTATATGAGCCCATTCATGGTTCGGCGCATGATATTACAGGTAAGGGCGTAGCGAATCCATTAGCATCGGTTTTATCAGTGGCCTTAATGCT
>CAXVWN010000199.1:0-4529 GCA_964263725.1 Spirosoma sp. | reverse complement strand
TTGCCAGATGAACTCGTGCCGGTGTTTAACCACCACAAATACCCGTAATCTGGCCCAACCGGGCTGGGCGTTGTGGCCTGTTTCACCCAATCAGACGATACAATTTGCCGATTCTCCCAGCGTCCCTGTCGCAGGAAAAGGTATCCGAAACGGGCTTCGTCGCGGGCGCTGATGCGCAGGCCACCGCCCCATCGGGTACCACCACTTACAGACGGCATTGGCTTCCCGTCTACATCGGCAACGGCGGTAGGATACGTAATATATTGCCATGTATTTGATGCGCCAATTGGATTCATGATCTCATCGCGTACAACATCGGGTAAAGGCTTCTTCCACAAACGTAGTAATGACAGTGCCATCCGGTTGATTCGCACATCATTATACTCGTAAAATGTGCCGGGTTTCTGCAGTGTACGCGGTTTGCGTTCGCCTTTTCCGAAAGCCTCTTTACCAATAAAATCGCTATTTTTACCCCACATTGTGCCTTCCCATTCGCTAGTTTGGGTAAGGTGGTTCTCCCACGTAATAGCTTTATTCTGAGTGGATTCGTAACCGCCGTCGTGTATTAAATTGGCGACTGGATCGTGAACGTTGGGAATCATTCCCCGCTCTAAAGTAATACCTGTTACGGTCGACAAGACACTTTTCGCCACGCTGTAGGTTGGGTCTGGGCGTTGGGTGTCGCCCCATTCCGCCACAATATAGCCGTGGCGTAACACGATGCCGTTGGTAGCTGCCCGGCTGGTTGGCATTGGCCCCAGGAGCTTGCCGAAAATCTCTTCCTGTGTCGAGAAGTTGGGTGTCATTTGAGTCGTTTCTTGCGTTTTGGCGAAGGCTACGGCTTGGTCCAACAAAGCAGCATCCATACCAACTTTTTCGGGGGCGCGACGCGTCCAGTTGTCGCCTTTAGGAGGGAAGTAAACCGTTGGCGTAGCGGGTTGCCGATGGCAGGCTGTCAGGGTCATCAGTACGAACAGCGCATATAGCGAGAACGTGTTTACTACTTGTCTCATCATCTACTTTAGTCGTTGTTTGAGTGCTTCAATTTAATACTATGAATCAGAAAATAGGGCTATTCGATAGAATGGCGAAGGTATTAGCTGATTTTGGCTTTCGTTTAATTCGGGTACTATTATTCGCTTCAGTATTTGATGCGGGAAAGATAGTAAGTTGATGTTACGACATCCTTATCTCCTTAATAGGTTTATTGAAGGTAGCGTAAATCATCTGGATTTATCATGAAAACAATTCATACGGTAATCATAATGAGCCTTTTTGCCGCCAGCAGCTTTGCTCAAAAACCGAATTCGATTGGCATGACATTCGTCCCGATTCCAGCCGGAAAATTTTATATGGGCTCGGAGGGAGAAAACAAAGATGCCGATGAAAATCCGGTGCATCGGGTAAGCATTACCAACCCTTTTCGAATGTCAGCTACTGAAGTGACCAACGCTCAATACGAAGCCTTCGAACCGGAACATAAGAAGCTTCGGGGTAAAAATGGATTCTCGCGGGAGGACGATGAAGCCGTCGTCTATATAAGTTATGCTGAAGCGGTTGCATTCTGTGACTGGTTAGCTAAAAAAGAAGGAAAACCGTATCGCTTGCCAACCGAAGCCGAATGGGAATACGCCTGCCGGGCAGGTACCGTTAACAATTTCTGGACTGGAAATTCCTTACCTAAGGCGTTTCACAAAAGTCAGAAAACGGCTCGAAATCCTGTTGTCGTCTCGGTAAAAGTAGGCCAGACACCGGCTAATTCCTGGGGCTTATACGATATGCATGGCAATGTGGAAGAGTGGTGCCTGGACTGGTATGGGCCTTATCAGGCCGGTGAACAGCAGGACCCCGTTGGTCGGGTTACGGGGTTATTTCGAGTGAGTCGCGGAGGGAGCCACGGAACGCCCGTTCAATTTCTTCGATCGGCGAATCGCATGGCTATGATTCCCGAAGATAAAAACTGGTTGGTCGGTTTTCGGGTAGTTGAGGCCAATATGCCCATGACCAAACCGTTGCCTGTGGTGGCCGCAACGGCCTCTATGCAAAACGTGTCGCAAAAGACATTTACCTGGCATCCGTCAGCGGCTTCTCAGCCTGTTTTTAAAGAGCCAAAACGCTACATAAATAAACCCGATTGCCAGCACAAAGTACCCTTCTACAGCCATAATCACCAGCCTGCCATCACGTGGTGCCCCAATGGTGATTTACTGGCAATCTGGTTCTCTACAGAAGAGGAATCAGGCAGGGAAATGACTGTGTTGGCCAGCCGGTTACGAGCTGGAGCGACGGCTTGGGATGAGCCGTCGGAGTTTTTCAAAGTGCCCGACCGCAACATGACCGGTGCGTCGCTTTTTTATGACAAAAAGGGCACGCTTTATCACATGAATGGCGTTGAAACCGACGGCGACTGGCAAGACCTGGCAATGGTCTTGCGGACCAGTCAGGACAATGGGGCAACATGGTCTAAACCACTGATGGCCAATTCCGAACATGCAAAACGCAATCAGGTTATTGCGGGCATGTTGCAGACAAAGGAAGGGTGGTTGCTACAAGCCGCCGATGCCGACGCGGGGCCAACTGGCGGCAGCGCCATTCATATCAGTAAAGATGGCGGAAAAACCTGGGCCAAACCGTACACCGATGACCAGACGCCCCAGTTTAAAGCTGGTGCAACAGGCGGATTAATTGCGGGTATTCACACCGGCGTAGCTCAATTAAAGGACGGCAGCCTGTTAGCCTTTGGCCGAAAAGACGACATTCCTGGCCCCGATAGTATTGGTTTGCGGATGCCGATGAGCGTTTCGAAGGATATGGGAGCAAGCTGGACGTATTCCGCTTCAGAATTTCCTCCGGTTTGGAGCGGGCAACGGCTGGTTTTATACCGGCTCAATGAGGGGCCATTGCTGCTGGTATCCTTCACGCACCATCCCGACGAACGGGAGGGGCCAAAAGCGGGTATGCCGTTCAAAGATTCGTCCGGGAAATTATACAAAGGATATGGAATGTATGCCGCTGTTTCCTTCGATGAGGGCAAGACCTGGCCAATAAAAAAGCTTATGACTGATGGAAAAGATCGCTATCTAAACGGGGGTGCCTGGACTGGAGCGTTCGAAATGGACGCTACTCATGCTGAGCCTAAAGGGTATCTGGCCATGACCCAAACACCCGATAATATGATTCATCTGATAAGTAGTAGCGTTCATTATCAGTTCAATCTGAATTGGCTAAAACAACCCATTCCGGCCGTAAATAGGGGCTCCGTTAGTAAGAAAAACTGATGGTTCAGGGAAGCAGGGCGTTTTAAGGATTTCTTCATTTTGGATACAACCATAAGAGATTTGGCTATTTCTTTTCCTGACCGCTTGCCGACCTTTGTCATGTTAGTTTATAATTCACAACTTGATTTGGAAACGTTATGAGTAGCCTTAAAAAAATCGAATTAGGCAGTCAGGGATTTGTTGTTCCAACAATAGGACTTGGTTGCATGGGCATGACAAAAATTGCCGGTGCTGATATTTACGGGAAAGCCGATGAAACCGAATCAATAGCGACTATTCATCGGTCGTTGGAGTTAGGCGGCAACTTTTTAGATACGGCTGATCTATATGGTCCGCTGGAAAACGAAAGGTTGATTGCCAAAGCCATAAAAGGAAACAGAGACCAATACATTATTGCCACTAAATTTGGTTATGAAATTGATGATAATGAGCAGCTTACATGGCAAATAAACGGTAAACGGGACTATGTGAAAAAAGCCGTTGAACGTTCCCTGAAAAACCTGGGTACAGATTATATTGATCTTTATTACTTGCACCGCCTGGACCCAAATACGCCGATTGAAGAAACTGTTGGCGCAATGGCTGAACTAGTAAAAGAAGGCAAAGTTGGTTATATAGGTCTTTCAGAGGTCTCGTCAGCAACGATAAGAAAAGCGCATCAAGTTCATCCTTTAACGGCTGTGCAAACTGAGTATTCCTTATTTGAAAGGAGTGCAGAAGAAGACGGCATTTTGAATACTCTTCAAGAGCTTGGTATTGGCTTTGTCGCTTATTCTCCATTGGGAAGAGGATTTCTGTCCGGAGATGTTACCATTAAAAGCCCGGACGATTTTCCAGAAAATGATTTTAGGAGAAGCATTCCCCGTTTTCAGGGTGAGCAATTTTATAAAAACATTGACCTGGTAAATGAACTGAAAAAAATGGCTGATGAAAAACAAATCACGCCATCACAGTTAGCCATTGCCTGGGTAATTACAAAAGGTCTTCTGCCAATTCCCGGTACTAAACGCGTTAAGTATGTGGAACAAAATATTGATGCAGCCAGTATACTATTAACCGCCGAAGAAATGGAACGATTGGAAACTATTGTTCCATTGGGTACGTCGACAGGTGCGCGCTATGATGCCGCTGGTATGGCCGGGATTGATCAATAAGGTGCTGGAACTTATATTTTATAGCTAGAATTAGCTTAATTTTTTATCATTCCGACGAAGGAGGAATCTCAAACTTCCATAATCAGTCAAGTTTGAG
>CAXVWN010000198.1:0-10789 GCA_964263725.1 Spirosoma sp. | reverse complement strand
CGTCGAGCAGCGCATCGCCAGCGGTGGCGTAATCGAACGAAAGTCCGTCTGGTACAAGTTCAAAATTAACGACGAACTTCATTGAGTTCGGGTTGGGGCTTCCTTCCGTAAAGATGGTTACGGGACGGCTTAGCGTAGGATTCATTGTCAGGAAAGTTTTCAGTTAACCGGCGCATCGACCAGCATTGGTACAAACGTAACAGCCGGGTTGTTTTTTTAGTTTTTCTACACAAAAAAACCCCATTCAACAATCGTTAAACGGGGTTTTCTTATCAAACCTATTATGTTTTAAAAACTGATAGGTTTACGCAGCTACAGGAGCTGCTATTTCTGCCGGGATGATATCCACGTACGAGCGGTTATCCCGACCCGGACGGAATTTCACGGTGCCCGCTACCAGAGCGAACAGCGTATAATCTTTACCACAACCCACGTTCTTGCCGGGGTGGTGTTTCGTACCGCGCTGGCGGATGATGATGTTGCCGGCAATGGCCGTTTGACCGCCGAACAATTTAACGCCCAGACGCTTGCTATGCGAATCGCGGCCGTTTCTGGAACTACCTACACCTTTCTTGTGTGCCATTTTTTCCTATGGAAGTTAGTAAGTGGTAAGTTTACAAGTAGTAAGTTCAACTATAAATTGATACTTACGTCGTACAACTTACTACTATTATAGAGTTATGTCTTCGATCATGACCTTCGTCAAATACTGACGGTGGCCGTTTTTCTTTTTGTATCCTTTCCGGCGTTTCTTCTTGAAAATGATAACTTTCTCACCTTTCAGGTGCTCAAGAATTTTTGCCGATACTGTCGCTCCTGCGACAGTTGGAGCACCAACGGTAATGCTCCCTTCGTTATCAACAAGGAGAACCTTCACCTTGTCGGAGGCAAGTACAGCGTCCACATCGCCTTCTAACCGGTGGGTATAGATATGGCGACCTTTCTGGATCTTGAATTGCTGTCCTGCGATCTCTACGATTGCGTACATGTGTTGTGTATGAAATTGGAAATGAGGGTGCAAAGGTAGCAATAACGGCGCAGAAAGCAAGAGTACTTTTTGCAAAAAATCTTATAATCGGCCCTTCATAAAATCGCCGGCAGCCGATTTTAACAGACCCGCAAACGAGTTCAGACAAAATAAGACGCCCCGGTCAATCAATGCCTTGGCCTGATCACCGGTAGCGGCTGTGGTTCCGGCAATCAACCCGGCCTTTCTGATCTTGTCGACTACGCCCGCAATTGTTCGTTTCACTTCATCATGACCTGGACCATCGTAATACCCCATACTCATGGCCAAATCTCGTGGGCCAATCACAAACCCATCAATTCCCTCAACGGTCAGCAGGTCATCGAGGTTATCAATGGCTTCTTTATCCTCAATCTGGGGGAGAATCAGTAGTTGTTCGTTAGCAAAAGCAACGTATTCGCCCTGATTCATACTGCCCAACAGATAATCGTTGGCCCGTACGGGCGCAAACCCACGCGTACCCAAGGGCGCATATTTCACTGCCTGCACCAGGGCTTCTGCATCAGCAACGGTACTGATAGCAGGCATCATAATTCCCATTACGCCCGCATCTAAAAATTGCAGAATCAGTTTCGGGTCGTTGCTGCGAACGCGGGCCAGAGGAGTTATGCCACTCAGCTCGCAGGCTCGTACAATATCCTGCACCTGCGCCGTAGTGATGGGGCTGTGTTCGCCGTCGATCATATAAAAATCCAACCCCGAAAGGCCACAAAGTTCAGCTACGGTCGGATCGCTGCTATTAGACAAGACGCCCAGCACGGGCTGACTGTTTTTAAGCCGGGTTTTAACAATATTTTGCTTCATAATCCTAGGCAAAACGGAAGCGGTGTCCCGCTTTACTGTGTTTCATTACAATAATTTTTGCGTCAGCAAGATACGACCGAATCAATTGCAAATATAAATACCGGGACGCCGGGTACTAATCAACTTATGGGATAGGTATAAATACCAGCTTTAGCTTATTTTACAACTCCGAATTACCATGTAGCTTTAAGTCAGTTTTCCTGTTTTCCTATGCGCTGGTTAATTCCCATTTTTCTTGTGCTGACGCAGATTGGACAGGCGCAGCACCCATTTTCAATTCGTCACCTCACCACCGCCGATGGGCTATCGCAGGGGTCGTGTTTTTATATCCTTAAAGATTCGCGGGGATTTATGTGGATAAGCAGTCAGAATGGCCTTAATCGCTACGATGGCACCCAATTTACAACCTATAACTTCGACGATCAGGATTCCACCACCCTTGGTAAGGGAGAGGTGCGCGGCATCATCGAAGATCCTTCCGGAAATCTTTGGGTTGGCACAGAAGAATGCCTCAACCGCTACGTACGGCATACCGATTCGTTCGAGCACATCTACGCTACAGATCAACATGGACGCCGTATACCAGCCCTTCAGGAGCCATTTTTCGCCGATGATTCAACGGTTTGGTATGCAAGCAATGTCGAAGGTATTATGAAACTGAACTATCGAACCGGGCATAAAACAAGCATCAGGCCGTCGGTCAAACCAAAGTTCAGTATCAATACCGAATGGATTGAACACCAGGCGGATAAGCATACATTACTTTATCTATTGCCAATGGGGTTTGCCCGGTATAATTATCAAACACACCAGCTTACCACTTTCCTGACGGGTCAATCAACCGATCAATTCATCAGTTCATTACCAGCCGACCAGTTCAGAAAATCTTACTTGTTCCAGTCCATTCACCGATGCCACATAGCTGGGCCTCATTATGGCCATTACTGTTTTGCCGGTCCCCAGGGCATTTTTGAGTTCGATGCCAGCCTGACTCACTTAGTGCGATACCACCCATTACGATCGGGCATTGACACGTATCGTTTCGTAAGTATTGACGAAGATAGACAAGGACACTGGTGGATCGGTGCTGAAGGGTCAGGCGTATGGCTTTACGATCCTGACAACATGAAATTATTGCGCGAGATACAGCCGGGAGCTTCCAGAAACACATCCCTACTGACAAATCAGGTTTCGGAGGTGTACGTAGATAATCTGGGGCTCGTCTGGGTAAATGGTGATCCATTTGGTGTTGATATAATTTACCCCAATGCCTATACGATCGAAACATTTCCCGACGACCCAACTGATTTGTCTGACCTTAACAGACACCCGATTCGGGGCCTTAGCGAAGATAAGCAAGGCCGTATCTGGATTGGGACGGTGGATGGCGGCATTCGGCTCTTTGATCCAAAAACGGGTCAAATGCGTGCCTATACAGCCGAGCAGGGCGTACCTACAGAGGGCAACGTCCGGCATATTATTTGCACCCGGAATGGCCGAATCCTAGTCACAAACTTACAGGGCTTGCTCCGTTACGACCCTAAACAAGACCGTTTTGTTGAACTGCTAAATCCACTCTGCAAAGATCCCGACTGTCGGTTTGCCCGGGGTATTTACGAATTGCCCGATGGTCACTTTGTCATGGCTACCTTTGGGGGATTGTTTTTATTGAGTTCTGAGCTGAAATTCATAAGCCGCATCGATCCAGAGGGCACCTATTTCGGTTCATTTTATTTCGATCCTGTCACTAATCTGCTCTATGTAGGCCGACGCGATCAGGATTTGGTCGTCTATAAGTACAGCAATAGCCAACTGATTCAGCAATACGCTACCTTACCCGGTTATAATATCATGGACTTTGTTGTCGATCCAGCGCGACAGGGTTTGTGGCTTTGCACAGATCGGGGCCTGGTCCATTTTGACCCAGTTACCCGTCGGGTCATTCAGACCTATACGATTCGTGACGGTTTGCCCGATGATGTGGTATATGGCATGTTGCTCGACCGTAAGAACCAGTATTGGGTTAGTACCAACAACGGATTAGTTAAATTTTCCCCAGCCGAAGGCAAGTTCAGCCAAGTTGTTTCGACTAAGGGTCGTGAGTATAATAGTCATGCATCCTTAGTTGGCTCCGATGGTACCTTTTATATGGGCGGAGTGCACGGGCTGGACCGATTCATACCCGATCAGTTGGAAAGCTACAAGGCTGATGTTCCGGTTCGAATTATTAGTTTTAAGGTAAATGACCAGCCCTACCGGACCAATGGTTTTGTGGGTGAAACGGGAATGGTAGACCTTTCCTATCAACAAAATACGTTTGCTATTGGTCTAGCAGCTCTAGATTATTTCAGTAACGGTAAAAATCAGCTCTCTTATAATTTATCCGGCGTTGATCGAGATTGGGTAACTCTAACTGACGCCAATATTGTGCGCTATGCCGACCTCTCTCCCGGCAATTATATATTTCGGGCCAGGGCAATGGATGCACGAGGAAAAATTACGCCCGTAATGCAGTTGAAAATCAGTATTCATCCCCCCTTCTGGAAACGATGGTGGTTCGCTTTGCTAGGTTTGCTGGGCATCATTGGCGCTGTGGTGGCATGGCTTACAACCTATAATCGCCAGAAACTTGCCCGACAACGACGACTCTTGCAAAACACGCTGGCCACTCAGGAAGATGAACGCCGACGTATTGCCCGAGATTTACACGATGATGTAGGAAATACACTGGCGGCCATTAAAGGTATATTAGGATTAGCGAAGGAACGAGTAGCACTGGCAGCTCAAATACCCGAAGTTGCCAAGGCTTACGACATGATTGACAAAGCGAACAATGACCTTCGCGCTATTACCCACGACCTAATGCCAATTGAATTTGAAAAATATGCCTTGCCAGATGTAGTAAGCCAGTTGGTGGACCGGGTTAACCAGTCGTCACGAACAATTTTTGCCTTTATTCTTTTTGGTAAAATTCATCGATTAAAACCCGAACGAGAATTGGTTGCCTACCGGATTATTGCTGAACTGGTCCAGAATGCATTAAAACACGGTGGCCCAGGTATGGCCATTATGCAGTTAGGCTATCATTCGAAGCATTTAAGTATCCTTGTCGAAACACCATTGGAACATCAACGAACAAACACAGTTTTTTTAGAACAAATGACACCGGGAATCGGGCAAAAAAATATAAATTACCGCGCTGAATATCTGCGTGCTACCCTCACTACAGACAGCAATGCAGAAAGTCACATTGTTATGCTCGACATACCGTATGACGAAACCAGTTACCTATCCCATAAACGTATTGATCATTGATGACCACCGTCTGTTTAATGACGGGCTGGGATTAATGCTTGCCGATGCACCCGATCTAACTGTTGTTGGTCATGTTTATCATAGTCGCGAAGCGGTTGAGCAGGTGCGTGACCATCAACCAGATGTAGTGGTTATGGATTTTAATATGCCTGAGCTAAATGGCCTTGACTTGACCCGGCAACTCATAGCCAACCTTGGTCCACAGCGTATTCTGATTGTGAGTATGTACGGCGAAACTCGTTATATCGAAGACTTCAGAAAGGCGGGCGCCCTTGGATATATGCTTAAAACATCGTCTAAGGAAGAACTGATAACAGCCATTAGAGCCGTTGCTCAAACAGTTCCTTACTTCGATCCTAAACTGGCCGACGAAAAACAATTCAGTAATCACGCCGATGATATATTTCTAAAGAAATATAAACTCTCGCCCCGCGAGGTTGAAATTATCCGACTTATAAAGGATGGGTTGAGCAGCCCTCAGATTGCGGACAAAATAAACCTGAGTCAGCATACCATTGATACGCACCGAAAAAATATACACGCTAAATTAGGCATCAGTACAGTCGCCGACCTGGTCCGTTTCGCCATTGAGATGAGTATATAGTTTACTTACCAGATGAATATACCCGGATTTGGGTATTGACCAGACGAATGATAAATCCCAACTTTGTTGATCTTTTATTCACACCGTTCTATTTCCCGAAAATCTTCCTCTTTCGGTCGTCCTATATAACTCGGGCGGCCGTTTTTTTTGTCAGAAAAAGAGATCATTTGCTACTCGAAAAGTATTGCAATGGGCTTCTACAATATCAGTTAGGCGGGGTGAGTAGCCACCGCCCATCGAAACCGCAATGGGCAATCCGTTTTTGATGGCCTGTTCAAATACAAACGTGTCGCGTTGCCGACAGCCTTCCCGGCTTATACTCAATTTTCCCAGCCGATCAGAAGCCAGAATATCTACGCCAGACACATAGAACAGGAAGTCGGGCTGCTCGCGCTGAATCAGATACGGAAGTGTATCATAGAGCGTATTCAGATAGATTTCGTCAGTTGTACCCGTTGGCAGCTCGATATCCAGATCAGACTGTTCTTTTTTGAGTGGATAATTATCGGCACCATGCATACTGAACGTAAACACCCGCGGCTCATGCTGAAACATCACAGCGGTGCCGTTGCCCTGATGGACATCCAAATCCACCACCAGAATTTTCTTAACCTGACCCGTTTCGAGCAGGTAATGAGCCGCCACGCCCACATCATTAAGTAAGCAAAAACCTTCACCCCGATCGGGGAAGGCATGATGGGTACCACCCGCAATGTTCAGGGCCACTCCATCACGTCGGGCAATTTGAGTACAGTCAATCGTTCCCTGCGTAATAATCCACTCACGTTCAATAAGTTCAGGCGTTAGTGGAAACCCAATCCGGCGCATCATTTTTGGATCAACGGTACCCGTTTTCAGCGCCTGGATGTACGCAAGTGTATGAACACCCCTTACCCAACGATCGTCAACGGGTGCCGGACCAAAGAAATTAGCTTCGGTACAAGTCCCTTCATAAAGCAGTTGTTCGTGAATCAATTCGTACTTAAGCATTGGAAACCGGTGCCCCTCGGGCAACCGTAACCGGTACACCGGCGAAAACGAAATCTGAAGCATATAAGCAGACGTAGCCCGGCCCGTTCGATAAAGATACGGCTTAGTTAACCTGTTGGCAGCTCTTTATGTTACTAATGGCCGTCATTTGGTCGTTGATAGGGTTTATCCAACTTGTATGAAAACAGCTATCATTACTGGCGGAGGCCAGGGTATTGGCCGTGTGGCTACCCAATATTTACTCACACATGGCTATCGCGTAGCCATTTGGGAGTCTGACACAGATGCCTTGGCCGAACTTCGTGAAGCCTTCAAAGCCTCATCGGCCCAAATCCTGTTCGTTTCCTGTGACGTATCCAGTGAGATTAACGTCAAAAAAGCGGCCGAACAAACTATTTCTCACTTTGGCCAAATCGACACGTTGATTAACAACGCGGCCGTTATGATTGAAAAACCACTCGACAAACTCACCCTCGACGAATGGAACCGCGTTATTGGCACTAATCTCACCGGCCCTTTCCTGTGCGCCAAACACGTCGCACCCTATTTAGCGGTTCAAAAAGGTAGTATCATTAATCTGGGGTCTACCCGGGCATTTCAGTCAGAACCAGATACGTTTGCCTACTCAGCCAGTAAGGGAGGAATTTTGGCACTTACGCATGCACTAGCCATTAGTCTGGGGCCCGATGTACGCGTAAATGCCATTAGCCCCGGCTGGGTCGACGTATCGGCTCTGAAGAAAAAGGCAAAAGCAAAATCTGACGAACTTCGTCCTGAAGATCATGCGCAGCACCCCGCAGGCCGCGTGGGGCAGGCCGACGATATTGCCCGAATGATTCTTTTTTTGATTGCCCCCGAAAATAGCTTCATTACGGGTCAAAATTTTGTGGTCGATGGAGGTATGACGCGAAAGATGATTTACGTATAAATACCCTATCAACTATTTCAAACATACCTGACCTTTGCTGGGTTATTTATAAAGTCATTATTTATAGCCTGGTTACTAGTAATAACTTTATAAATAACAACTATCCGCAATCGCTATGAATATAGAACTAACCACATCATCAGAAACGGCCCCGCTCGAAGTACTGGACTTACAAGTATCATCCCGCCGGACTTCTGGTAAATCAGTAGTGTCCGTCAAGTTTTTGTGCCGGAGTGATCGCTATGCCAATCACCTGCACATGCCAACACTGTCCTGGTTTGATGCCAATCAGTTACAGCGATTTTCGCAAGAATTAGCTATAGCTCAGTATCCGCAAATTAGCCAGACAGATTTGCTCGATGCGGGCTTGCGCCTAACAGGTTCTGTCAGGCGGCAGTCGGGTAAGTCGACAACTGGTCGAACGATCCGGATTGAACCATTGCCATCATCGGCAACTCAATTTGTCCCGTTCACAATTCATGCATCGCATCATGATGTAAAAACTTATGCGGGGAAACTATACAACCGCTTATGGGAATTATTTACAAAGGGATAAACTGAACTAAACGGTAAGTATTACTAAGAACACGCCCGTAATTAACAACCAACGTATATGGAAAATGTAAACCAGGATGCGATGCTCAACGAGCAGTCACGAACATTTAATCCCAGCACTGGTGGAACGGCACAAACTCCCGACGACAGTATTCTTTTAAATGAAGACTACAATCCGACCGACCTGGCTGGTGATGTAAATTCGCCACCTACCACTCTTACCGATGAGCAGGAAGCGGCTGCCAGCAATCACGGTACCGGTGCTGCTTCGGGCAGTCCAAATATGGAACCAGATTTAACCAATTATGGTAATGGCGATGCTCTAGGCAACAATGACGGCACCGAAACTGACCCAGAATTAACAGATCCCATTGGCAATAACTAACTGGCCTAGCCCAGAAATCTGTCGAATTCAGCTTGAATTTATTCAACTCCAATGAAAATGGCACCCCAAACCTGGGGTGCCATTTTCATTGGAGTTGAATGTGCGACTCTTAACTTAAAGTATCCGCGAGCCACCCGTTATCGTGTCATTTGTCGAGTTATAGCCCGTTGTTATCGAGGTATCGCTGTAGCGGGTACCATCGGGATTAACGGAGCTATTATACTCGTTGGTAGCATCACTCTGATTTGCGTACTGATTCGAATTCGACAGTGTGTTGTCATTATCATCTTCCGCAGCGGCCCGTTCATTGATAAATGACTCGGCTAACTGCGTCAGTTTTTTATCCGTATTTTTTTCTTCTTCGAGCGTCTGGTGTAATAGCTGGGCTGCTTCTGTATAACCCAGCACTTTAGCTAGTGTCACTACCGATCCATAAGCCGCAATTTCGTGATGCTCAATTTTTTGTCCGGCAATAATTAATCCGGCATCACGCGTCAGCGAACCAGACTCTGTATCGGACACAACTGTTTGGGCATCGTCTACCAGACCATCAATAGCCGCACATGTTTTATCGTCAGCGTCGACTCCAATGCTCTGAAACACCTGTTCTAAGCGGGCCACCTGTCCACGTGTTTCTTCCTGATGCTGGAGAAATGCGTTTCTTACTTCATCTGTAGTGGCCGCATCGGCTTGTTCACCAAGGGCATCAACGGCCTGCTTTTCGGCGTAGTAAATCCCTTTTAGCTCATCAATGAAAAGACCTTGTAGACCTTCCCTTGTATCATCATCATTACCACTGAAGAAATTGGCGATTTGAGTTCCTAAAGAAGCCATGTTGTTTGTTGGTTTAAGGTTTAACGTTGAATTTTAGTCACCATTAAACCAAAACCATGCCACACGCTGACAATCTGTTGTTTACATTTTAGTGGAGAAAAATCTTGGTCATTTTCTTCTACAGATTTAGTAGGTTTTATCCACACTTTAGGAATTGCCGTTTTGTATCCCGTTGAAGCGAATTAATGAAAACATCATTTGAGCCTTCTATGCCTCTAGGTTTTTATAGAATATAAACGGCTTTACTCACATATCATTTACTGATGAGAAGCTATCTTTTGAGATGATTATCGGCATCAAACATGAATCATCCGAGGCAGTAACTTCCCGTTTAAGTGATTGATTATTAGTAAATCTCTTGAAACAATTCGCTTATACAGACCGTATACTTACAGTATAAAGTTACATAGGGTACAGACAGTCGCTGCTTATTTAGGTGGCGATTGTTTTATTAAACGGTCAGCAACAAAAAACGCTGACCCTAATAGAGCCAGCGTTTAATCCGTAAAAGATTGTCTCGCGTTATAAGCCGTTCGCCGATTTACAACGCGTACTACCTCCCCATACGGAGAAAGTCGGATAAGGGTTGCGTTGGACGACTTGCCGGTTGACTAAATTTTTTGAGTACCTGATTGGCAGACAAAAATAGAGGATGCACCCTTTATTGACAGCCGGTGTGCAGGTAACCACATGCCTTACTAAAGTATAAAAGGCAATGAATCAGACAGATAAGTCATAAACAAACAAAACCAGCCGTTTCGGGGCTGGTTTTGGGATTTAGTCACTGGACTTGTGACCGATACGGGAATTGAACCCGTGTTACCGCCGTGAAAGGGCGGTGTCCTAACCGCTAGACGAATCGGCCGTCTTGTTAAAAAGACCCAACCTTTTGGCTTATTGCCGCTGTGTTGGCGAAACGTGGTGCAAAGGTAAGGCGATGTTTTAATAATGCAACACTAGCCCTTAAAAAAATTTCAAAAAGGGGATTTCTGACTCTTTTAGCGCTATTTTTGAGGAAGTTAGCACTTCAAATTTTTTTTCGCCTACATGAAACACATTTTGCTGCTGGCAGGCTTAACGGTCGCGTCACTGTCGGCTTCGGCTCAGTCAACTTCCTCTTCGTCAACCACTGTAACATCAGCCGCTGCGGTCGATTCACCCGCGAAATTTCTGGGTTATCAGTTTGGTGAGCGCTTCACTCCCCACTACCGTGTACTGGCTTATGCCGAGCAGGTAGCCCGACAAATTCCCAATCGCATTAAACTTATTCCCTACGGCACCACCTATGAAGGTCGTCAATTGATGGTAGTGGCGGTTAGCTCAGAAGCAAATCTGAGTCGACTGGAA
>CAXVWN010000197.1:0-8552 GCA_964263725.1 Spirosoma sp. | reverse complement strand
GGTACGATGCAAATCTGGCGCATGAAGCCCGACGGGAGTCAGCAGGAAGCCGTTACCGATGGCGAGTTTCACGACTGGTTTGCCCATATTTCGCCCGATGGTAAGTGGATGGTTTTTCTGTCGTTTCTGAAAGACGAAGTAGCCGCGGGCGACCATCCGGCTTACAAGCGCGTTTACCTGCGACTGATGCCCATTTCGGGCGGAAAACCCAAAGTGATCGCCTACATATACGGTGGTCAGGGTACTATAAATACGCCTTCATGGTCGCCAGATGGTAAACAGGTCGCGTTTGTGAGCAATACCGACGTGAGCGTAATAAGTCCGGCCGATGTCGCTGGTAAATGAGCGATTAGTGCATTTCCTTGAGCGAAACCCAGTACAAGCCTCCAAATAATATACTGAAGAATACGCCGAACGATGTATTCAACGCTACAAAACCGGCCAGTGTAACCGGCAGCACAAGGCCAACGGCTATCCCCGCCACATAGATCCAAAAACCTATCCGGCGCAGCCGAAACATGAAAAAAGCGCCGATGAGTGTCAACAGCGAATAAACGAACTGCGCAATGGCCAACGACTTGATTTGTACCGGATCGCCCGGTATGGGAACGTCGTCGGAGGTGCGATCTTCAAAATACTTTTCCGACTTTTTGTCTTTCTTGGGTGCATCGGGCGCACGTTTGATATAGGCCGTTTCGGCAACGGCGTCTGTTTGTGCGTAGGATACGACAGCATCAGACAGGCCCCAGGCACAACTAAGAAAAGTGAGAATGCAAAGGAGAGTTAAAAATTGAGAACGCATAAAGGAGAGTGAGAAACCTTATTTTCGCGGTTGAGTTTATATCAACAACGAAATCCAAATCAGATGACTCTGCCAGAATTAACCGAACAAATTCGGACCAAAGTTACGCATGCTGACAACATTAACGCTACGGTTAAGATTGTAACCGATCAGGGAGCGGTCTATATCGATGCTACTCAATCGCCCGCGGTTGTTTCAAACGACGATAAACCTGCCGACTGCGATCTGCAGGTAAGTATTGATAATCTCGTCAAAATGGGCACCGGCGATTTGAATCCAATGATGGCTGTCATGTCGGGTAAACTCAAAATAAAAGGCGACATGGGTATTGCTATGAAAATGGGCCAGATAATGGGATAATTTTTTAATGATCGAATTGGTAATTGAATGAATTAATGAATAAATTGGATATAGTTTATCCGTCGATTCATTCAATTCTAATTCGATTCGTTAAAATGTCTAAACCCTCCCGTCGTAAATTTTTGCAAACCAGTGCTTTAGCGGCTACTGGCTTTTTTATTGTTCCGCGTCATGTGCTGGGCGGAAAAGCGTCTGATGGCTCACGAATAATTGCCCCATCCGACAAGCTTAATATTGCGGCCGTGGGCTGTGGTGGCAAGGCCGATGTTAATATTCGTCAGGCCTACAACAGTGGTTCCGATAACTTCGTGGCGCTGTGCGATGTAGACGACCGTCAGGCCAAAAAATACCGCGCTCAGTTTCCCAACGCCCCGTACTTTCAGGACTACCGTGAAATGTTCGACAAGGCAGGCAAAACTTTCGACGCCGTTATTATTAGTACGCCCGACCATATGCACGCGCCCATTGCTATGGCGGCCATGCAGCTTGGTAAACACGTATACGTCGAAAAGCCGCTTACGCACGACATCTATGAAGCCCGGATGATGACTCAGGCTGCCCAAAAATATAAAGTGGTGACCCAGATGGGGAATCAGGGCAGTTCGGGAGATGCTACGCGCATTATCGAAACCGCGATTCAAAACAAAATTATCGGCCATGTTCATACCGTTTATTGCTGGACCAACCGCCCGGTATGGCCACAGGGCGTTCGGTCGCCGAAGGATAAAGGCGAATCGCAGCCTGTGCCGCCCGAAGTGAACTGGCCGCTCTGGTTGGGCACGGCACCCACCCGCGACTACCACGAAGCGTACATGCCAACTCGCTGGCGGGGGTACTGGGATTTTGGAACGGGAGCCCTCGGCGATATGGGCTGTCATTTTATGGACGTACCCTTCCGCGCGCTGAAACTTAAATACCCAACCTCTGTAGAGTGCAGCGTAGGATCGGTATATGCCGATTTTTTTAAAGAAGCCTTTTACGACGATAGTTGTCCGCCCTCGTCGGCTATTCACCTGACGTTTCCATCGGACGATAAAAAAGTAAAAGAGATCAAATTTTCCTGGTTCGATGGGGGGATTCGTCCCCAATTGCCCGAAGGCCTGGACTATAGTGATGTGTTTCGCGACGACAATGGCGGCATGTTATTCATCGGTACAAAAGGTATGCTGACGGGCGGCCTGTTCGGCAACGACCCCAAATTATTACCCGCCAGTAAGTTTGGTAATAACGATCTTCCTGCTCCCGAGAAACCATTGGTAGAGGGAAAAACCGACGGACATCAGCAACAATGGGTCAAAGCCTGTAAGCAGGGCTACGGTGCCTATACGTCCTCGTCATTCGATCAGTCTGGCCCGCTTACCGAAACGGTTTTGATGGGAAATCTGGCTACGCGGTCTTATCTGGCCCGCGAAAATGGTAAATTCACTGGTCGCAAAAAACTCATCTGGGATGGCGACAATATGAAAATTACCAACTTCGACTTTGCCAACCAGTTTGTGAAACGGTCGTACAACGGAGGTTATACACTGTAAGCCATAAGTAGACAGAATTAAGCCGAAAAGGAGGAAACGTAAACCAGAAATTCCGGTTTACGTTTCCTCCTTTCTATTCCCCTAAATAAATCCTACATTAGTGGTGCCCTCAAGTACTGATGAAGCGTTTGCGCCAATTATTATTGCTATGTCTACTTCCTTGCCTGCTGACTTTGCGCTTATCGGCACAACCAGTAAGCAGCCAGCCGGTAGTTATTTTGCCCGCCGATAAAGATCAACTTTCGCTACGAGGGAGTTTAACTTATCTTCGGGATTCGTCGGGTGTAAAAAGCATTGCCGACGTTTGTAAGTTGACTAACACCTCAGCTTTTCAGGCAATTACGTCGCCAATTCCAAATTTTGGGATTATCACCGGTACAAAGACAGCCGCGCCCGTCTGGTTACGCTTCCGGTTGCAGAACCCGGCAAACCAGCCGCAAACGTGGCTTGCCGAACTTGATTTCTGGTGCTTCGACGAGCTTCAGCTTTTTGTGGTCGATGCGCAAAATCAACTGCTGTCAACCTCGCCGGTCATTGGCTGGAAAACACCGGCTTCGCAACGAATTCTGAATCACCGTCAGTTCTGGTTTCCGTTCACCGTACCCGCTAAACAGGGCGTAACGGCTTACCTGCGTATACTAAAATATAGAGGAGTGCAGATAGCGCCCATCGAACTTGTTCGTGAATCGGCCTACGAATCGACCGTGCAAAAAAGCTATTTGTTTTGGGGTGGTGTGCTGTTTACGCTGACGTTTGTAGCGATGATGAGCCTGATCTTCTTCCTGACTACCTTCGATCACATCTACTCAAAATACATATTCTGCTTACTGGGCCTGGTGGGCTTTTTCGTCATCAATGATGGATTCCTGAACCAATTTGGCTTCAACGAGCAATTCTGGATGCCTCGCCAGAATGTTTATTTTTTGTTTCCGCTCGTTCTATTTTACTCCCAGCTAACCTTTGTTCGCGCATTTTTGAACCTGCGTCATACACCTTCCCATCGTTGGCATACGGTTGGAACAGTGGTTCTGTGGAGCGGAGTTGTTTGCCTGATTGCGCTAACGGCTGAGTGGTTCACGCCATTGACACCTACGCTGGAACTGGTCATGATCCGCTTATTCACGGCGCTGTATTGGCTCCCGTTGCCCGTTATTGTGGCCTACATAGTTATCAGCATTGTAAAACGGTATCACGTGCCCGAAGCCTGGCTTTATCTGGTAGCTATTTCTCCTTTCTACGCGCTAAACCTTGGGCTGGTTTTTGCCAATTTTGGCTTATTGCCAACCTATGAACCTGTGGCCAATTTCGCTTATTATGCCCCTGCCGCTTTGTTTGAAGTGTTGGTATTGATGGTTGGTCTGGCTTATCGCTATAAAATAGACCGCGACCACACCGAACGGTTGATGGAGGAAAGTACGGTTCAGCAACAGCGAATGTATGAAGCCGAAGTACAAACGCTGGCCTTAAAAAATGGCCTTCTGGTTGAGAAGGAGCGTATTGCCCGAGACCTGCACGATAATGTAGGCGCACATCTGGCGTTTGTTGTTACGAATTTGACTCATATCAGCGATCAGGCCGAGAAAAAACCCATAACCGATGGACAGCGGTTGGGCGGCCAGCTACGCAACATTGTGGTGCATACCCGTGAGGCCGTTAAACTCCTGCGTGAAACCATTTGGGCCATTCATCAGGAAAGCTTTACGGTCGAAGAGTTTGCCGAGCGGCTCAATCAATACATTAACCGGTACGTTCACGAAACCAACGGGTTAAGTGTCGATGTGCAGGTAACGGGCTCACCGGCCCACCGGCTTAGCTCAGGGCAGGTGCTGAACCTGTTCAGAATTGTACAGGAAGCGCTCAATAATGTCATCAAACATGCTCAGGCTACACAAGCAGTAGTCAAGTTGTTTATCCAGGCGGATGGCCATATAAACCTGCGTATCCACGATAATGGCCGGGGATTTAGCTGGGCTAACGGAGCTGTGTCCGATCAACATTACGGCTTGCGAAATATGGAAACCCGCGCTCAGGAATTGGGCGGTACCTTCCGTGTATTTGCCGACGATGGAACGACTGTCGAGGTGGACGTATGAAATTTGATTCCTGACGGCAATACGTAGCCATCCAATCTCCTTTTGCTCATCACCGCCAACACATAATGGGTGTCGCTTGTTGTTTGAATAACCATTCACTCAACCACCAGCCTCAACCTATGAATCAGGCATTAATCAACAGTCGGACACTCGGTGTTACGTTCACTAACGATGGAGCAACCGTGCGCGTCTGGGCACCTTTTGCACAAACGGTTTCACTGCACCACTGTACCCGAAACCTGACGATTCCGCTTCAGAATGACGGCCATTACTGGCAAACTGTCACCAGTCAGCTACAGCCCGGTGATACGTATAAATTTATCCTGAACGAAACCATCGAACGGCCTGACCCCGTTTCGCTGGCACAACCAGAGGGCGTTCACGGGCCATCGGGCGTTGTCAATACGGATGCGTTTGTCTGGACGGATACTGACTGGCGCAATTTGCCTTTGGAAGATTACCTGCTTTATGAACTTCACACCGGCACATTCACGCCCGAAGGTACGTTTGCCGGTATCGAAAATAGACTGGATTATTTAGTTGAACTGGGTATCAACGCGGTCGAAATTATGCCCGTCGCGCAGTTTCCCGGTACTCGAAACTGGGGCTACGACGGGGTTTTTCCATTTGCCGTACAGAATTCGTATGGCGGAGTAGACGGTCTGCAAAAGTTAGTCGATGCCTGCCATCGGCGGGGGCTGGCCGTTGTGCTCGATGTCGTGTACAATCACATAGGGCCGGAAGGAAATTATTTAGGTGATTATGGCCCTTATTTCACTAGTAAATACCAGACACCCTGGGGCAATGCGCTCAATTTCGACGACGATTACAGCGATAGTGTCCGTCGATATTTTATCGAAAACGTGCTCATGTGGTTCCGCGATTTTCACATTGACGCTCTTCGGTTAGATGCCGTCCATGCCATTCGGGATGCGAGCGGAACGCATCTTTTGCGCGAAATCAAAGAATACATTGATGCCTTGATAGCTCAGACCGGACGGCAACATTATTTGATTATTGAGTCGGATCAGAACGAAACGCAGTTCATTCAGCCGATCACCAGCAATGGATATGGCATGGACGCTCAATGGAACGACGAATTTCACCACGCGCTACGGGTTACGGCGGGTGGCGAGCGCAATGGCTATTATGCCGACTATTACGGTATCCAGCACTTGGCCAAATCGTACCGGGACGCCTACGTGTATGATGGCACGTACATGCCCCGGCGCTCCCGAATTGTGGGGAAATCGACGGCTGGTCATGCCGGTCGGCAGTTTGTGGTTTTCTCGCAGAATCACGACCAGATTGGTAACCGGATGCTGGGTGAACGCCCAAGTCAGTTGGTTAGCTTTTCGATGCAAAAACTAATGGCCGGGGCCGTCATGAGCAGCCCCTATTTACCGATGTTATTTATGGGAGAGGAGTGGGGGGAGTTGAACCCATTCCTCTATTTCGTGAGTCACTCAGACCCAACCTTGGTAGAAGCGGTACGCCAGGGCCGGAAAGCGGAATTTGCCGCTTTTCAAACCTCCGTCGAAGCACCCGACCCGCAGGATGAACGGACTTTTGAGCGGTCTAAAGTCCAATGGCCCCGGCTTACACAAGAGCCACATCGGACACTCTTTCGTTATTACCAGACATTGCTGGCGTTGCGCAAAAAATCCTCGTTGCGCCACCCAAATCGAGAGTCGGTGGCGGTGGTTGTGGATGAGGTACGGCAAACGCTCACCCTTTTTCGTCAACACAAACAGCAACAAAAATCCGGTGCATTTACCGTTGTGGAAACGGTTGTTTGCCTGATGAATTTCTCGTCGGAATCGCAATCTCTTATCCTTCCCGCCAGCGATAATAACTGGCGAAAATTGCTGGATTCCGCTGATCCACAGTGGCATGGCTCCGTAGCCGCTCCAGCATTAATAGACGGGAACGCCCCGGTTATCGTTCAGGCCGAATCCATTTTAATCTATACCAGTGCGCATGTATAATCCAGTTTCTACATATCGTATCCAGTTTCATAAAGACTTTACCTTTTCAGACTTCGAGGCCCTGATTCCGTATTTGCAAAAACTAGGTGTAAGCACAATTTATGCTTCACCTGTTTTTGTGGCTGCCCCCGAAAGTTTGCATGGCTACGACGGAGTTGACCCAAACCAGATTAATCCCGAAGTAGGGTCCGATGAACAACTTAAGCGTATTTCCCAACGCCTTCGAGAAGCTGGTATGGGCTGGCTACAGGATATTGTGCCGAATCACATGGCCTATCACGCCAACAACGAGTGGTTGATGGACCTGCTTGAAAAGGGGTCACTGTCGCGTTATGCTGTTTTTTTTGATACATCATTAGCCAGCCCATTTTTTCACGGGCGTGTCATGGCACCCTTTCTAGCTGAATCTCTAGACGAAACGTTGGAGAAGGGCGAACTGACGATATCGTTTGAAAAAGAGCGCTTTGTGTTAAGCGCTAGTGGCGAAATAATGCCGGTAAAACCGGGTAGCTATGCGGCCATTTTGCAAGCCGGTTCGGCTGAGCCTAACGAGGCTGTGAGGCAATTGCTGGATGAACTCGACCAGATTCGGCATATCGACGAGCCGGAAGCCTACGCCATAGCGTGGGACGAGTTTCGGCAGCAATTAACGGCTTTACAAAACACGAAACCAACGGGCGAATACATTCAGGACTGTCTGTCAACGCTCAATGCTGATAAGGCAAAATTACGCCAACTAGCTGACGAGCAGCACTACCGATTTTGCTCTGAGCCCGACACCCGTCTGGAAATGAATTACCGACGGTTCTTTACCGTCAACGGATTGATTTGCCTGAACATGAGTAATGGGACTGTTTTTCGGCAGTTTCATAGCCTGATTAAAACGATGCTGGAAGAAGGTGTTTTTCAGGGCCTTCGCGTCGATCATGTCGATGGTCTGCTTGATCCCAGTCAGTATTTGGACCAGCTCCGCGAACTGGCCGGGGAGGAAACGTACGTCGTTGTCGAGAAGATTTTGCAGGGCAATGAGCGCCTGCCTGAGTCGTGGCCCGTAGCCGGTACGTCGGGCTATGATTTTCTCGCCATCGTTAATAACCTGTTGACTGATGGCCGTAGTGAACAGGCTTTCCGGGATTTTTATCATGCCCTGATTGGTTCCGATATGACTTTGCCTAAGCGGATTCGGGACCGAAAAGCTTATTTTCTGGCGCAGTTCATGGGGGGCGAAGTCGATAATTTATACCACTATTTCCTGTCCCTGAATCTGGCTGACGAAGTTGTTCTGACTGATTTGACGGCTGGTGAATTAAAATTGGCGATTGGCGAATTGCTAATTGAGTGTCCGGTTTATCGGTATTATGGCAATCAATTTCCAATGCCCGATGAGGAAGCGAAAGCCATCCGTAACCTGTTAAAAACCATCCGCCAGAACAATCCCAATCTGGACACGTCTGTTGCCATACTAGAAAGTGCACTATTGACGAAACCGCCCGTTGCCGACGCGGATTTCAACAAGCGGGCCGCCCTTTTTTACCAGCGATTAATGCAGTTTTCGGGACCGCTAATGGCCAAAGGCGTGGAAGATACCCTGCTCTACACGTACAATTGCTTTATTGGGCATAACGAAGTCGGCGATTCGCCCGAGCGGTTTGGTCTATCGAAGGATGACTTTCACAAAGCCATGCAGGATCGACAGCGCCACTGGCCGCTAGCCCAAAATACAACCGCTACCCACGACACTAAACGGGGTGAAGATGTGCGTGCCCGGCTCAATGTG